>NZ_JBMFJI010000002.1:0-134529 GCF_049973875.1 Acidilobus sp. | reverse complement strand
AGGCCCGTTACCCCTACCCCTCGCCGGGGGTTGCCCCCCGCCCCCAGCCCCCTGGGGCTCGGGGGTATGCAGCAGGGGCGCGGGGACACGCAGGCGCAGCAGGGCCCCTCTCGGGGCATCCCCACGCCAAACGACCATGACCTTCCAGAGCTTAAAAGGCCTCACCCCGCCCCTGGAAGGGGCGAGGCTTGTCGTTCCTTTTGTCATTTTACTTTGCTAAAACATCACTGTACTGGGCGCGGAGCACCTTCTTGTCGGCTTTCCCGGTGCTTGTCAGTGGCAGGTTCTGGACCTCTATTACCTTGTCGGGAAGCCACCACTTTGGTATGGCCCCCCTGTTGACGAAGTTCTCCGTGAGGAACCTGTTTATTTCCTCCGTGGTAAGCTTGCCCTCCCAGCCCTTCCTTGGAACCACCAGGGCGACAGGCCTCTCGCCCCACTTGGGGTGCTTAGCGCCTATAACCGTGACCATCAGCACGCCTGGGTGCTGGCTTATTGCGTCCTCAAGCCTTAGGCTGCTTATCCACTCGCCCCCGCTCTTTATCACGTCCTTCTCCCTGTCCATGATCAGTATGCTGCCGTCGGGGTACCACACTGCCAGGTCGCCCGTGTGGAACCAGCCTCCCCTCCACGCGGCCTCGGTCTTCTCCGGGTCCTTGTAGTACTCATAGGCGACCCAGGGAGCCCTGACGACCACCTCTCCAAGCGTCTTGCCGTCCTTTGGCACAGGCTTCCCGTCCTGGTCAACGACTGCTATGTCTACAAAGAATATTGGGTAGCCAGTCCTTAACTTTATATAGAAGAGCTCCCTGTCGCTCAGCTTATCTTGAAGCCTTGAAGGCGGGAGCGCTAGCGTAAGCACGGGGGCCGTCTCCGTGAGGCCATAGCCCACGAAGACCTTCATGCCCCTCCTCTCAGCCATGAGGGCCAGCCCCTCGGGCAGCGCCGAGCCGCCGTTTATGAATATGACCCCGCTCAGGTCGTACTTCTCGCTCTCTGGGTCAGCCAGGAGCATGTAGAGAATCGTCGGCACGCCAGCGAAGTAGGTGACCTTCTCCTGCTTTATGAGTTCAAGGTAGGCCTTCGAGTCAAACCTCCCTGGGAGCACTGTCTTCTGCCCTGACATTATTGATGAGAACGGGAAGCCCCAGGAGTACACGTGGTACATGGGCACAACTATCATGCTCACGTCCCTGCTTGTTATCTGTATTCCCTTGGGGCCTGCCCCGAACCCCGCGACTGATGACAGTATTGAGAAGGCGTGCAGGACCACCTGCCTGTGGCTGTGGTACACCCCCTTGGGGAGGCCCGTGGTGCCGCTAGTGTAAAACATGAACGCCGGCCTCCTCTCGTTGAGGGCTTGGAACTCGAACCTGCCGCCGCGCTCCTTAAGCAGGTCCTCGTAGTGGTAAGCCTGAGCCCCTCCTACCTTGCTGGGCACGGAGTCCGCGTCAACAACTATCACGTGCCTTATGCTCTTGACGTTTGGCACCACCGCCTCCGCCAGCTGGAGGAAGTCGGCATTAACTATCAGGACCGTGTCCCCGGCCTGGTTCATCGTATAGACTATCTCCTGGGGCGCAAGCCTTACGTTGACCGGGTGAAGCACAGCGCCCATCATTGGGACCGCGTAGTACTCCTCAAGGTGCCAGTGGGTGTTCCAGTCCATCGTGGCGACCCTGTCGAGCCCCTTGACGCCCAGCGACGACAGGGCCGACGCCAGCCTCTCAACGCGCTCAGCGAAGTCCGAGTACGTGTACCTGAAGACCCCCTTCCTCGTCCTGTAGACTATCTCCTGGTCAGGGAACAGGTACCTGGCCCTCTCGTATATCCTTGTTATAGTCAGCTCCGAGCCTGGCCTGTCCAGGACCTCCTCAGGTAGGGACACAGATGTGTACACCTCTCTTTTCCTCCTGAAGGAGGTTTATGATAAGGAAAATATAAGAGGATTGTTCGTAAAAACTACTTAAATAAGTTACCTTGGCCCCCTTTAAATAGGACCTAAGACGGCGTCAGCCAGGGAAGTCCTCAGGGACAGCGGTTACGCTGCGGTGCTCAGCGAGGGACCCTACGACCTCCTCTGGCGCCCCGGCGGCAGGGCCGCCTGCGTGGCCCTAGTGGAGGACTGGCCCATGGTGACCCTCAGCGTCGCCTCTGGAAGGCCCTCTATAGCTGACCCGCTGGACCTCCTTAAGGGTGCCAGGGATGCCACGGCCAAGGTGAGGAGGCCGGGTGACCTGAAGGTAATAGGGGAGGCCACACTAGCTGACGGAGGCGTCGAGTCCCTTAGGGCCCCCGTGAGGGGCTGGGCCCTCGTTGACGTGCTTGACCTAGAGGAGGCCATAGCGTGGATCGCCAGGCTGGTGGCATCAGTGAGGCCAACGTTTATCTACCTTGTCAGGGGGTTCACGTCGCCTGCCTCGGTTGAGGCCTCGTCCCTCATTGTTAACGCGGGGCTTCCGCTGATAGTGCCAGGGCTCAGGGGCGCTAAGGAAATCTCATCGCTCTGGAGGAGGGGGCCTAGGGTTATAGCAGGCCTTGATAAACAAATAAGCGAAGATAAAAAGTGGGCGTTAGAGGAAGGCCTTGAGGAGCCACGCCTCATGGACCTCGTGCTGGGCCTCTCAGGACTCGGGTGTTAATCCCTTATGGTCTCCAGTGTGGTGAGCACCTGCCATATCTTAGTCCTAGCGTGGAGGGGCATGTTGGGGTCCTGACTTATCTCATCAAGGGCCCCAACCGCGTTGGCTGCCCTCACCGCAGGCGACAGCTTGGTGTCCCTTAGGTAGGTCAGCGCCGTGGCGGCGGCCCTCCTTATGTTTCTTGGAACGCCTGCGTCATTTACTATTGTGGTCAGAATGGTCATGGCAAGCCTAATCTTCTCCTCGGTACTTACCTGTGCGGCTGACACGCTGGCTCACCCCGCTTCTCTGTTAGCTGTGTTCTTAAAAGTTATAAGGAGTTTATGGAATCTCCGCCCCGCCCACTAAGTGCGGAGCTCTGCAGCGTATTAACCCTGAGGCGCCACGGCAAGCCCTATGCCTGCAAGCGTGACTGCCATGTATACGCACTGTATGAAAAGTATGCTTTGACCAAGTATCAGGTAAGCCAGGACCGCGGAGCCCACGGGCTCAGCCATCATTGCTATGGTTGACGCTATGAAGTTCTTCTTGCCTATAAGGTAGTTCATCACCGTGTGGCCGCCCATCATTGGGACAAGGGCCAGGCCCAGGAAGCACAGCCACGTTTTAACGCTATAGTAAAGCAGGTTGTAGCCCAGGGCCAGCGACGCCGCAGCGCTGAAGGCCGCGGCCGGCGCGTATATTGCAGTGACGTAGCTGAAGGTGTCAAGCCTAGTCCTCATCGACTTACCGACGCTGAGGTAGAGGACCATTGCAACCATGCCTCCCAGGCTCAGCAGCACGCCAGTCGCAAACCTGCCCCCGGGGTCTGAGAGCGACAGGAGGGCGACGCCAACCATGGCTATTGCCGAGCCCAGAACCTCGAGGGGCCTGTACTTCTCCTTGAAGAAGGCGACCCCAACCACTATAAGGACCGCTGGGTAGGAGTCCACCAGGGTCACGCTGACGGCCACGCTTATGTAGCGTAGGCTCGTCATCCACAGGTCGAAGTGCATTGCAAGGAAGAGGCCCCCAGCCAAGGCTATAATTAAGTCCCTCCTGGAGAGCTTCAGCAGGGAACTTATGGAGCCCCTGGCCCACGCCAAGGCCGCCACAATAGCCGATGATATTATTAGCCTCCAGGTGGCGGCCACGGGCCCCGGCGCGCCGCTAAGCACAACTAGAATGGCAGCTGACGAGAAGCTGACAGCCATCACTGCCATTAGGGCATAGTCAGCTACGCGCAAAGCCCTTCCAGGGACCCCTGAAGTGCAAGGGATAAAACGCGCCAGCTGGCCAATACATATAGCCCGTTATTATGATTCTGACACCCTACTCACAGCTTTAACCCGGCGCTTCGTCCAGAATTAAGGTGATTAGAGCTGACGGAAGTGAAGGTTATCGACGTTAGCCCAGGGGAGCTCAGGGGCTACATCTCGTCCTTCATAATAGTGGATGAGAAGGTGGCCGTGGTGGACCCGGGACCTGAGAGCGCCTACGACAAGCTTAGGTCCGGCCTCGAGGCCCTGGGCGTAAAGCCTGACCTAATAGTAGTGACGCACGTACACCTCGACCACGCGGGGTCGGCCGCCCACCTGCTGAAGGACTTCCCCTCGGCAATAGTCTTCTCGCACCCCAGGGGCGTGCCCCACATAGTGGACCCCTCAAAGCTCTACGACGCCTCCTTCAAGGTTGCCCCAATACTGCCGCGCACCTACGGCAGGCCCCTCGCGGCGAGCCCTGAGAGGGTCTTTCCGGCCGAGGACGGGAAGGTCCTGGAGCTTGGCAGCTCAAGGATAAGGGTTATACACACCCCGGGACATGCCAGTCACCACATGAGCCTACTGCTGGAACCTGACGGCATACTCTTCACCGGGGACTCGGCCGGCGTCATATTTACGGTGAAGGGGCGCGAGGTCATGCTGCCCACCACGCCTCCGCCCTTCAAGCCGATGATGTACATCGAAAGCATAGATAAGATGACGTCACTGAAACCAAGGAGTATAGCGCCGACCCACTTCGGTATTCATGATGACGCTGTGACATGGCTTGAGAGGGCGAAGTCCCAGGTGGCCCTCTGGCTCAAGCTCATCAAGGGGTCCAGCGACCACAGCTACGGCGTCCTGGAGGACCTGCTGGCCAAGAACGATGATTACGTGAAGTCGCTGCTCTCGGACGGCGAGGAGTTCATGATAAAGGGGTTCCTCGAGAACACCATTGACGGCCTTGTGGACGCGGTTAAGAGAGGGGAGCCCCTGCCTAACGTGAGATGAACTCGCTGAGCCTCCTGTACATGGCCTCCGAGAAGTCCTTATCAACAACCACCACTGCAACGGCGTCGTCGCCGTGAGGAAGCCCTATTATCACGGCGTTACACGACACCATGAGGTCTATAAAAGCCGCCTCCGACTCCACGAACTCTATGCCGAGCCTCTTGAACTCGTCGGCCAACTGCCTGTACCTTTCAAGAGAGCCCTTGGGCACTATTACAAGCGCCCCGGATGGCAAGGAGGCCACCAGCTTCCTAAGCTCTGGGAGCAGCTCAGCGAGCCTGTCAAAAACCTTGAACGCCATAAATATGGGCCTTGAGTTGCAGGAGCTGCCATAGGACATGGCTGCGCCGAAGACGTTGTTCAGGCCCCTCACCAGGCTCACCCTGGCCCCCTCCCTAATGTTGGTCCCGTACGTCCTCGAGAGCAGGTCCCCGAGCTCCCTCAGCCTATTGGCCTTCTCAAGGCTCTTCATTATCTCGCTCTCTGCTATGGCGTTTATGGCCTGCCTCGGCTCAATGGGCTGATAGACCCCGTCAAACTCCGTCACTAAGCCCATGGACTCGAGGCTCCTGAGCACGTCATAAATCCTCTGGGAGGGCACGGAGGACTCCTTAGCTATGTCCTGGGGCTTGGCCTTTCCAAGCTTCAGGAGGGCCAGGTACGCCGCCGCCTCGTACTTGTTGACCCCCAGCAGGCTCCTGATGGTAGTCTCAATGTCATTCACGTCACCGCTCAACCCTACTTCCCGCGCGTTGTAAGTAATTTATGCATCCTTTAATGCTTAATGCTGAACATAGGGCCTACCGGCGCGCCTCGCGGGCGCTTAACGATAAAACAGCCAAGGGGCCCAGAGAAATAGATCAGCCGGCGAGGTGCCCTAAAGACGAGAAGGAGCGGGCTCCTGGCCATGAGCTTCGTAGTGATGGCCTTCAACTCCCTTTACCAGTACTCCTGGAGCGTCCTCAGCCCACTGATAGCCTCCGGGCTTCACATAAACTTCCTTAAGGTCAGCGTGGCCTTCACCCTCTTCGCATTATTCTCGACTGCTTCGCAGTTGGCCGTCAGCCCCCTCGTGGACAGGAGGGGGCCAAGGCTCATTGCGCCCCTCGCCTCGCTGCTCTCAGCCATGGGCTTCCTGGGCACGGCCTTCTCGACTTCCCTGATAGAGTTTTACGCCTTCTGGAGCGCTGGGAGCGTGGGCGAGGGGATACTTTATGGCATAGCCTCAAACGCCGCGGTGAAGTGGTTCCCTGACAGGAGGGGCCTGGCCACTGGGCTCGTGAGCCTTGGCTTCGGCCTTGGGGCCGCAGTGGCTAACCCATTCATAGGCCTCTCGAGGAGCTTCAGGGAGGTGAGCCTAACCATAGGGATCGTGGAGCTGGCAGCGCTTACAGCCATCTCATCGTTCATAGAGTACCCAAGGGGGCTCAGGGGAGTTGATCTGGCAGTGACTGTCAGGTCACCCAGCTGGTGGCTGCTTTACGTTACCTTCGTTCTCTCCCTGGTCCCGCTGGTGTCCTTCTCAAGCTCGCTGGGGAGGCTGACGGACCTCAGGGGGTACCTCTTTGGCGTGGCCGCCTCCCTCTTTCCCATGTCAAGCGGCCTTGGAAGGCCCGCGCTTGGGGCCTTATCTGATAAGCTGGGAAGGCCCAGGACCATATTGGCGTCACTCCTAATAATAGCCTCCTCCTCGGCCCTGGCACTTTATGGCCCTGTACTTGCCAAGGTAGTCGCGGTCTCCCTCGTAGGCTTCTTCAACGGCGCCCAGATACCGCTGTTCTTCAGCATCGTCGGTGACCTCTACGGCGAGGCCTTCTCAATGTCAAATAACGCCGCTATGTACACCGGTAAGGCGTTCAGCGGCCTCTTAGGCGGCGTCGTGATAGCCGCACTTGTAGAGGACGGCTACGGCGCTGGGGCCCTCGTCATAGGGTCACCCCTGTTGGCCTCGGCGCTAATGTTAGCCGCCCTGGAGGCCAGGAGGAGGGGCCGCTAAGGCTGGCCAGCTGGCTTAGCCCTCTTCTGCTCCTCCTGGATTGCCTTGACAGTCTTCATCACTGTTATCAGGATGTTGTGCCGCGCCTCGTCCTCAAACATGGTCTTGCACCTGGCATCTATTGCTATTACGTAGGTGCTCTGGCTGGTCTCTATGACCCTTATCGTTGGCGCATCGGCCATTATAGGAAGCGCCGAAAGCTCCTTCTTGAGCCCCTCTATGACAATTTCAGGGTCAAGGTCCTTGGGGACCTCGTAGCGGGTCCTGACCCTCCTGACCTCGTTGTCCGAGTGCACAAATATCGCCGCCTGAGCCATGATGCTGTTCGGCACCTTTACCGGGACGTTGTCATCTGAGAGTATAACTGTGTACATCAAGTTTATCTCCTGCACAACTCCAGTGTAGCCAGGTATCAGGTAGTCCGTTGAGAAGAACTTGGGCGGGTAGGAGGGCACTATGAGGCCGTACTGCCACGTGCTGAACGTTATCCTGTCGCCCACCTTGAAGGGCCTCGTAAGTATTATTACTATGCCCCCAAATATGTTAGAGAGGACGAACTGCGAGGCAAGTCCTACCACCAGCCCCGCGAAGCCGCCAGCTGCCAGGGCCTCTGTTACCCCCACCCTTATTATTGCCAGGAACACCACAAATGCGATCACATAGCCGCTGAGCCTCACTATGAAGGCCACGGAGGAGGCGTTGGCGGGGCCCACGGTCGAGGCGAGCCTGTTCCTAAGGGCCATTGTAATTAGCTGCGTCACAGTCACTGAAGCTATGAGCCCGAGCACGCCATAGACGTAGTCTTCGAACCCCGTCGGTATGAGTTTCAGCTTTATAAGCACGTAGCCTACAAGTATTACTATGGCCACCACTAAGGCTGACAGCAAAAGGAAGTACAACGTGCTGTGGCCAGGACGCCGCGGCATTGCATTATAAGGGCTACTTACAGCCATCTTGCACCCGAGTGACCTCACTACGGGCGAAGGTCCCTTAAATCCTGTTAGCCAGACACGTGATAGATTGGAATCAACTTTTGCGTTCAGATATTATGAGTTCCCTCCTGCTGTCTCATGGCCTTGTAGATCGTTGACGCCAGCTTCCTTCCCGCCTTAGTTAAGTCGTAGTAGACGCCGCTTGGCTTGTGGCCCATCTCCCTGGACTTGAACTTAAGCCACGGTTTGACCGAGGAGGTCACTTCCCTCTTAAGCTGTCCCTTGAACCTGGTCAGGTACCCCTTAGCCTCCAAGTCGTTGCACGCCTGCTCTATCTCGTCCTCGCTATACTTAGGGGCCCACCCGCTGGCTCCCATGAGCCTCCTGGCCATGTACCACGGGCTGTCAGGCCCGTACTTGTATATGTGCACCAGGATGAGCTTCTCCAGCTCCGTCAGGGGGGCCTCCCTGTCCTCATCGCTGCTTTCCTTCAATCCTTGACATCACCCACTCCTCAAAGGACCTCCTGAGGGAG
Source organism: Acidilobus sp. (assembly GCF_049973875.1). Taxonomy (NCBI): domain Archaea; kingdom Thermoproteati; phylum Thermoproteota; class Thermoprotei; order Acidilobales; family Acidilobaceae; genus Acidilobus; species Acidilobus sp. The sequence goes on along the minus strand of NZ_JBMFJI010000002.1, from coordinate 126,172 downwards.
GATATCTGAGCGGGGGTGTTATCTGTCAGCCCTCTCACGCTGAGCACTGCATCAACCAGGTCCCTGGTCAACTCATCAAAAACTCTGTAGCTCACCTCGCCCCAAGGGTCGGCCTGGTAAGTCCTCTCCACCAACTTGACGCCCCCGCACTGGGAGTCCTCCGTTATCTTGTACGGCTCGAACACGGCCATCACGGGCTTTCCAAAGTAACCGGCAAGTATTGCGAGGTTCTTGGAGCCCACCTTATTATATATGCAGCCGTCGGAAGTTACGTTGTCCGCGCCTATAAGGACCATGTCTGCGCGTCCCACGTAGGAGCTTGCCGCCGCGTCCACTATTAACTCCACGTCAAGCCTTCTTGACCTGAGCTCCGCCGCCGCGTTCCTCCCCTCGCCTCCTGGCAGGCTCTCAAGAACGTAGACCTTCCTGACCATGTTCTGTAGAGACGCCAGGACGTCAACCACGTTGCTGCTGTAACTTATAGTGATGACGCTTATCGGCTGACCCTTGACTAAGTCCACGGCGTGCCTGACGACCTCCTCCCTTGACCACTTCATATAGTCAAGGAAGGCCTCGGCCCCATCCTTAAGCGTCCTGCCGCTGTAGCACGCCTCCTTTAGCGCCCACACGAGGCTGTCTATACTTCCCATCGTTGGGTTAGCCGATATGAGCAGGCCTGAGATGCTGTCCATGTTATCGCACGACGCCCTGCCGCCCGAGAAGTCGTCAATGACGGCCCTGGCGAGCGTCTCGGCAGACCATGAGGCCCCCCTTATCTGCTCTGATGAAACTTCAAGCACAGCCCTTCGTATACTTTCCAGCACATTGCCCCCAGGGCACGCTGGGAACAAAAAGGGATTTTTCCTTTTCGCAGGGGCTGGGCCTTTTACGTTCACGCTAGGACGAAAGCTTTTAATTAGATGCCTGGATACGGTATCCGGGGATCTCGTATGAGCTTGGGAAACGCCAAGAGGAGGTCCGCGTCAACGGCCTTCCTGGCGGCAACGCTGATAATTATGGTGGTTCTCGTGGGACTGACGGCTTACTCTATGTACCAGGTCCAGGTGATTAACAGAAAGCTCAGCGACATCAGCTCCTCGGTGTCAAATATAAACAGCACGGTAATGAGTGAGGTGTCAAGCAGGCTAGCCAACGAGAGCGAGTACCTTGGGGAGCTGCTCTCACAGCTTAACACTAGCGTCAGCTCCCAGATAGCCAAGATAAGGGGCGAGGTCTCAAACCTTGAGGCAACCATAGGGTTCCCCGTTGCCATAGTTGACGCGCTCAACCAGACGGTCTACGTGCCCTCCATGCCTCACAGGATAGTGACCCTTGACCCGGCCTCCACAGAGATCGTACTTGCCGTAGGCGCGGCCGGCCAGCTGGTCGGAGTTGACAATAACAGCCTCGTGTACCTTCCGCCGCCCTTCAACTACACAATAAACAGGCTCTACCAGAACGGCTCCGTGGCCAGCATCGGCAGCACGTGGAGCTCCCCGTGCGTTGAGGCTATACTTGCGCTGAGGCCTGACCTGGTCATTGGAGCCGCTGGGTGGGGCTACGACGACTACATAGCCTCTGTGCTTAGCCAGTACGGCATACCCGTGCTCCTGCTGCCCTCGTCGAGCTCCCTGAGCGACGTGTATAAGTCCATAATTATGGTAGGCGAGGCCACGGGCCACGTAAAGGAGGCTGTCAGCATTGTAGAGAACGACTCCGCCATAGTTGACTCCCTGGAGTCGAGGCTTCAGGGCCTCCCAGAGGTCAGGGTGGCAATCATAGCCTGGGTGAACCCAACCTACGTGGCCGGCGGCGGCACCTTCCAGGACGACCTTATAACACTTGGCGGTGGGGTCAACGCCTTTGCCAACAGCAGCGGGTGGCCAGTGGTGACCGCCGAGGAGCTCCTTGAGGCGAACCCGCAGGTGATAATATTGATGAGCAACGGGGGGCTCTTCAATGAGTCCTACCTTATACAGTGGCTCAACTCTTCCATAGGGCCGGCCTACAAGAACATCAGCGCCATAGCCTCAGGCAGGGTTTACCTGGTGGAGGGCTGGTACGAGAGCGTCCTGAGCGAACCCTCCGTGCTCGTGCCGTACGGGGCCCTGCTCATAGCTGAGATACTCCACCCGCAGGCCTTCAACATAAGCAGCCTGCCAAGCGTGATCTCGCCGTCAACCTTGGGAGTGCCAGGTGTGAACCTTGAGGGCGGGCCGGCTTAGGTGGCTGGCGCCCCCGATACTGCTGGCGATGGCCTCGCTGGCGTCGGTATCCATAGGCCCCTACTCCAGGGTCGGCCTGCCCCAGCTGGTGGACCTGATGGTAAGCCATAACATACCTAGCACCTACTTTTATATCATAGTATACAGGCTGACCACGACGGCCGCAGCTATAGTCTTAGGCGTGTCCCTGGCCTCAGCTGGGGCGTCCCTGCAGTACACGCTCCGCAACCCCCTCGTTGATCCTTACCTAGCGGGAGTTGCCTCGGGGGCCCTGCTGGGGGTCACGCTCATGATATACCTGGGCCGCGTGGGCTTCCTTGAGCTGTACGCCGCGGCCATGGCTGGGGGGCTCCTGACGCTTGCCCTAGTGACTTTAGTCTCCTCACTTGCTGGCGGCGGCGCTTCCACCTTCTTAATATCTGGCGTCGCCGCCTCCTACGTGTTGAGCGGCCTAACGATGTTCCTCATGATAGACCTGGGCCCGAGGCTGCCCGGGGCCCTTTACTGGATGTTCGGCAGCGTGGCCTTCGTGACGGCTAACATCCTTGAGAAGTCCGCGGCCGTGGCGGCGGCGTCCCTGGCAGGGCTCCTCCTCCTGGCAAGGAAAGTCAACACGTTCATGCTTGGCGACGAGGTCGCCAGGAGCCTGGGCGTCAACGTCAGCCTGGTGAGGGCCCTGTCCTTCCTGCTGGCCTCCTCCGCGACGTCGGCAGTCGTAGCCATGTCAGGCCCTGTTGGCTTCATAGGCCTCGTGCCGCCGTGGCTCGCAAGGCGCATGTACGGGAGCAACTTCACCACCGTGCTTCCGGCGGCAGCCACTATAGGCGCGACCCTCACGGTGCTAAGCGACGTAGCTGCAAGGCTTGTAATATATCCCTCGGAGGCGCCCCTTACCGCCGTCACCAGCGTCTTTGGGGCCCCCCTCCTGGTCTACATACTGTTAAAGTCGAGGAGCGAGGGCTCATGGTAAGCGTGGCTGTAAAAAACCTCAGCTATGAGATAAACGGCGCCCACATACTGAAGGACATAAGCTTCACGCACGGCTCAGGCCTACTAATGATAATAGGTCCCAACGGGGCTGGCAAGACGACGCTGCTGAGGGCCCTGGCCGGGCTTATAAAGTTCAGGGGGTCCGTCGAGCTTGACGGGGTCAGACCTGAGGAGTACCGCAGGTACATATCATATGTGCCCGCACAGCCCTCCCTGGACCCCATGGCCAGGGGCCTCGACGTGGCTCTCGCCATGAACTACAGCCCCCCTGACGGCCTCTGGAAGAAGAGGTTCCTTGAGGTCCTGGGCAGGTTTGGCCTGGAAGGGCTCGCCAACAGGCCTGTCATATCAATGAGCAGCGGCGAGCAGAGGCTCCTGCTCCTGGCCGCTGCCCTGTCCCGCGGCCCGAGGCTGCTCATACTTGACGAGCCAACTGCGTTCCTAGACGTCACCAACAGAACCAAGGTTATTGAGCTGCTGCAGGAGCTTACGGAGGACGGGGTCTCAGCGGTGGTGGCCACGCACGACATAGAGTATACCGCCGTGGCGGACAACGTTGCCGTGCTGAAGTCCGGCAGGCTGGTTTCATTTGGTTCGCCCAGGGAGGCCTTAAGCGAAGAGCTCCTGAGCGACGTCTACGGGATTAGTATAAGGCGCGTGAACGGAAACACGCCATCTTACATGCCTGAACTACTCTTAAAAAGATTTTCTAAGTGAATAATCATACATCAGTTTATATTCCAGCAGTGCCCCGAGCTCCTGGGCGAGAAGAGTGGTCTCCCTCAAGAGGTACGAGCTCCCGCCTCTTCCGTATAATTATGACGCACTTGAGCCAATAATAAGCGCCGAAACACTAAGGTACCACCATGATAAGCACCACCTGGGCTACGTCAACGGCGCCAACGCTGCGCTTGACAAGCTTGAGAAGTACCTCAACGGCCAGCTGACTGACATAGACGTGAGGGCCGTGAGCAGGGACTTTGAGTTCAACTACGGAGGACACATACTGCACACGCTCTACTGGCTTAACATGGCTCCCAAGGGCAAGGGCGGAGGGACCCCTGGAGGCGCCATCGGAGACGCGATAAACAAGTTCTTCGGCTCCTTTGACAAGTTCAAGAAGCTCTTCGGCGACGCGGCCAAGAACGTTGAGGGGGTGGGATGGGCCATACTTGCATATGACCCGGTCACCGGCGACCTGAGGATACTGCAGGTTGAGAAGCACAACAACGTCGTCACCACAAACCTGATACCGCTGCTGGCTGTTGACGTGTTCGAGCACGCCTACTACATAGACTACAGGAACGACAGGGCCAAGTACGTCGACAGCTGGTGGGACCTGGTCAACTGGGACGACGTAGAGGCCAGGTACCAGAAGGCCTTGAACGCGCCAAAACTGATACTTTGATTTCATGAGCAATAAATAAACCTGTATATATTTTTGTTATCATTTAGTTTTTAATTTTTAGGTACATATTCTTGCTTTTTTCTTTCTAAAAACTACTGAGAGGTGGGACCAAAAATGACCATAAAGGTCAGGATAGACCCCAGGGACAACTGCATAGCCGACATGGTCTGCGTGAGCCTGTGCGGGGACGTCTTTGAGATGAGCGACGTGGACGGCAAGAGCCAGATAATAGCCAAGTGGAGGGCCGACCCCAACGACATAAACCACGGTGAAGTGCCGGACGAATTCCAGGACTGCGTTGACGCGGCAGCCAAGAGCTGTCCGACGCAGATAATTCACTACGAGGGGCCTAACGGCTCTTACTGAAGCCAAAAGAGGCCCAGCTTAAAAGCGGGCCTAACGCCAGCCTTCTAAGTCCCAAGGTTTTTGCTGTTGACATAAGATTAAGTTTTTGAGCCTCCCACAGCTCTGTCCGCGGATACCCTGAGGGCCACGCCAAAGGCCTTAAGTATAGCAAGTATGACGCCCACCGCGTAGGCCACGTCAGGGTCTGACATGGCCCTTATCATTGCCATGGGGTCGTAATAGGATGACGATATGAGGTTAAGGCTCTTCTTGAAGCCCTCCGAGGTCCTCCTTATGACCTCGGCCACCTGCGGGTCGCCCAGGGTCCTTGAGAGCTCTATGGCAACACCGGCAAGCCCCTTGAAGGACACCACCAGCTCCTCGACCAGCTTGCCAACCTCCTGAGGGGGCAGCTTTGAGTCCAACACCCTTGATATCTCCTGCGAGGTGGAAACGGCCCACCCGGCTATCTGGCTCGAGGGCCCCTCGCCCTGGCCGCCCTGCTTTGCAATCTCCTCCAGCGACGCCGGAAGGGCGGTGAGCAGCGAGGACACAAAGGCGCCCAGGGCCGCGCCAAGCAGCTGGGCGGCCTTAATGTTGTCTTCGCTCAACCCGCTCTCCTCAGCTTTCCTCTAATAGTTACGCCTTTTTAAAAGTAGTTCCCAATAATTACTTAGGGCCGGCCATGAACAGCCTAGATGAAAGGGTCTACGAGGTCGTCAAGGCAATACCGAGAGGCAAAGCGACCACCTACAAGGCCATAGCCGAGCTGCTGGGCGTTTCCCCCAGGGCTGTGGCCAGGGCGCTCAAGAGAAACCCAAGGCCCATTGAGGTGCCATGCCACAGGGTGATAATGTCCGACAGGAGCCTCGGCGGCTACGCCTTTGGAGGGCCCGAAGTAAAGAGGATGCTCCTGCTATCCGAGGGCGTCAGATTTGATGAAGAGGGCAAGGTGCTCGAGGAATTCATAGTCAGGGACCTGAGGTCTATAGATAAAAATTTATGGGTAACCAGCCATAATATGTAAAGTCTCGCGCTGACAGATAAAGGTGAAACTAAATGAAGGCAGCCAAGGGCAGCGGAGACTCGTTCGCGGTCATAGCGGCCATAGTGATACTTGTAACATTTGGCGCCAGGGCCTCAAATAACATGATAGCCACCACGCTGCCCCTGCTTGTCAAGAGGCTTTTCAACTTTAACGGCCTCGCCGTGGGACTTATAGCCACCGCCTTCATGGGGTCCACCTTCGTCTCGAGCACCTTCATAAACGCCAGGCTTCCCGCGGCGTCCAGGAGAAAGTTCTTCGTGGCAGCTGCTATAGTGTATGCGGCGCTCTTCCCGCTCTACGCCTTCTCAAGCCCCCTGACCGTCTGGGTGCTCGCCGTGGCAGCCGGCATGGCGCTGGGCCCCATAATGCCTAATATAATGACCTCTGCCAGGAGCCTAAGGGACCTCAAGGCAAGGGAGAGGCTTCTGACCATATACACGCTCGCCCTCAGCACGTCCCTACTCGTGGGCCCCGCCATAGACTCCGTTATAGTTAAATACGTTGGACTTAAGGCCTCCTTCATCTTCTTTGAGCCCATAGCCGCCCTTGTGGCCGTCATGGCCCCCCTGGTCAGGTTCCCTGAGGAGGGACGCCCCTCTAAGGGCTCAGGTATGCCCAGGGTGACCTCGATACTCACCAACAACGGGTTCATAGCGGCCTCGCTCAATAATCTGACGTACTCTGTGCCCTTCGCCTTCATAACAAGCTTTGCTGGCCTCTACGCCGAGTACAGGTTCCACGTGAGTAACTCCGTAGCGCTCTTGCTATACTCATTATTCTACACAACGTCATTCTTGGGGAGGCTCGTACTGGCCATAAGGCCCCCATATAACGTGGTAAGGCTAATGATACTCTCGTCAAGCCTCACGCTCCTGGGCCTCGTAGCGGCCTGGGCATCGCCCACGCTTTTAGTATACATGGCCGCGCTGCTGCTGCTTGGAATTCCACATGGGCTCACCTACACGCTCAGCGTGATCTCTATATCAAGGACCTTCGATCCAAGGAGCCTTAACGCCGCTAACAGCTACTTCTTCTCGATAATGATGATAATAGGCTCCGGGCTGCCGGCCGCACTTGGAGCTATAGTGACGGCCGCCGGGTATCAGACCACCATACTGAGCATAGTGCCCATAGTTGCCATTATCTTCGGTGCCACGATGTTCTTCGCCAGGAGGGCCTCAGCCGTGCTTGTCAGGCCCTCCGTGATTACTGAAGCCCCTAAGCTAGCTTTTATTTTACCACTAATAGTAGTAAGCGGGACCTAACTTGGCTAGGGCCTCTGAGGTCCTCAGGCAGTCGGCTGGGGACCTGTGGAGCCAGTACGTGAGGAGCCGGTTTGTTGAGATGCTCCGTGACGGAACTTTGCCAAGGGACGCGTTCAGGTACTACTTGATACAGGACTCTAAGTACGTGGAGGAGATGCAGAGGGCCGTTATAAGGGCGGCCTCTCAGGCGCCCCTGCCAGAGGCAGTCAAGGTCCTCCTGGCGGTCTTTGCAAACCCTGAGCGCGGGGCCGAGGTGCACTCAAGGCTCTTCAGGGAGCTCAACATGAGCGAGGTCGAGGTGAGCTCCACTGGCATGAACCTGACAAGCTACGCCTATACGAGGCATCTTAACTACTACGCATCGCTCGGCTGGCCGGAGTTCCTGGCGGCGTGGGCCCCCCCTGCATGTGGGGCTACAGCGAGGTCGGCAGCTACGTTGTGCACTCCAGCGACCCCCTTTACAGGGCCTGGGGGAGTTCTATGCCTCAGACGACTATAACTCGCGCGTGAGGGCTGTGCTTGATGTGCTTGACCAGTATAGCGTGACGCCTGAGATGCAGAGGGCCTTTGTCAACAGCGTCAGGTTCGAGATATCCTTCTGGGAGTCGGCCCTCAGGAGGGATCCAACGGTCTACTGAGCCCTGCACAAGGCTATTAAGGCCGCCGTCCCATCTAAGCCCAAGGGCTTAATGGTAAGGACTCGCAGCAGGCTGCTGCAGGAGGTGCTTGAGGTCCTCTCAGCACCCTACTCTGTGCTCTCAAGGCTTATGCCGCAGGTGGTGGCCCTTGTCGTTATAATCGCCATAACCGCCTACGTCTTCATGTACTTCCAGCACCTTGACCTAGTGTCTGCAATATACGCGTCCGTGGGCCTGGTGACCACCATAGGCCTCTACACCCCGTCGATAAACGCTATGCCGGACTCCGAAAAGCTGTTCCTGACTGTCCTAGTCTTAGCATCGGTGGCCACCTACACAACCATAGTAATGAGTATAGTCTCAACCATAACTAAGAGGACCGTGTGGACTGACGCCAGGGCCAGGTGGAGGGCTTCGCACGTGAAGGGTCACGTGGTGGTGCTTGGCGACGTGCCTGAGGTGGCGGCAGAGCTGGACAGGATGGGGATTGAGTACATCATGGTTACAAGCAACGAGTCCCTGGCTGCTAGCCTTCAGAACCACAGGGTTATAATAGGGAACCCGACAAGCGAAAGGGAGCTGAGGGCAGCAGGGGTAGAGTCAGCGGCAGTTGTAATAATAGCCCTTGAGAGCGACTCCGACTCGCTCACGGCCCTCATTAGGGTGAGGAGGCTTAACCCGAAGGTCAGGACGGTGGTAATGATACACAACGAGGACCTGACCGACGTGTTCCTAGACTCAGGGGCGACGCAGGTAATTAGGCTCAGGAGGTTCATAGGGAGGGCCCTGGCAGGCATGGCGCTGTCAAGCAACCTTGGAGGGGTTCTGCTGGAGTCCACGGAGGGCAGCAGCAAGGCGCTTCGCCAGGCCGGCTACGGCATCGGCTTCTTCAAGGTTGAGAAGGGCTCCAAGTGCGACGGCATGGCTTTAAGGGAGCTGCCGAAGGGGGTCATACCTGTCCTAGTGGAGCGTAACGGCGTCTTCACTCCATACTTCTCCATGGACTTTAAGCTCAAGGAGGGCGACGGCCTCGTGGTCCTGGGGGACCCGACCAAGTTTACCGGGATAAGGGAGATATGCTCGGCTGGCGGTGAAACCTCTTGAGGGCGATTGTAGTAGCCTCCCCAACGCTCGACAGGGTGAGGCTTCCTAACGGCGTGGTCAGGCTTCAGGCCGGCGGGCCCGCCCTTTACGCCGGCTTCGCCCTTAGGAGCCTTGGATACGAGGTGTGCGCGCTGGGAACCTACGGCCGCCTGGTCAGCCCCACAGTGAAGCTGGAGTCGTCCCTTGGCATAAGGAGGCTCTGCTGCGAGGGCCGCGGCGAAGGCTATGTTTTCGCCCACTACTATGACCCTGAGTCGCCGACCAGGAGGTCAACTATAGAGAGCGTCTCTGACCCGCTCACGGCTGACGACCTTTGCTCCGCCCTTAAGGAGTGTGACCCTGACCTTGTAATCATATCCCCAGTGTACTCAGAGGTGCCCCCGGAGCTGCTGAGCTCCAGCGCGCTTAAGGGCAGGAGAGTAAGCGTTGACGTGCAGGGCTTCTCAAGGAGCTTGGGCAACGGGTGGTGGGAGAGGCTGAGCCCTGAGCACGTTTCTCTGGTTCACCTCTCCAACGATGACGCCGGCGAGTCCGTCGCCGAGTCCCTTGCGAGGAAGTTCCCCAACGTGCTCTATACCGTGGGGCCTGGCGGGGCGCTGATCTACGTTGGCGGCAAGGTCACTGCCGTGCCGTCGCCTCAGGGCAACGAGCTGCTTGAGGACAGGACCGGGGCGGGGGACGTCATGCTTGCGCTGGTCTCGCACAGGTTCCTTATACAGAGCCTGCCCCTTGACGAGGCCTACCTTAGGTCTCAGGAGGACTTCCTTGAAATAATGAGGAGGATCTCTAAGGTTAAGGTGCTCGGCCAGTCCTAGCCTTGGGCGGCCCCCTCAGGTTTATTTTTATACTTTTAAACTTGCCCTCACAGCCAAATCATGGCAGGAGGCCAGCTAATGTTACTTAGGGACTTCATGACGCTGGGCGGCCTGCTGAGCCTGCTGAGCGGGGTAGTGGCGCTGATCACGAGCTACATAGCGTTCATGTACCAGAGGACCGTAAGGGTGTCGCCCCTGAACTACATAAGCTTTGGGTTCCTGCTCCTCGGCATCGGCCTTATAATACAGGGGTGGCTCAGCATGTCATTAGGGTTAGGCGTAGGCAACATATATGAGGACGCCAGGCTGACCTACCTCGCTGGGGTCTCCTACCTGCTCCTGCAGAACGTGGCCTACCTGGTGTTTGCAATAGGTTACACCAAGGCCGCCTACTGGGGGGCCCTGGGAGCCCTGGTGATTGAGCCGAGGCAGCTCAGGGAGTACTTCCTTTTAGGTCACCTCGTGTTCGACTCGTCCCAGGTTATGTCAATAACCCTCCTCTCAATAGTCGTCTTTGAGGGTCTCCTGCTCGAGAGCAGAGGGGGAAGCAAGGTCTCAAGGCTTATCCTGCTCTCCTTCGGCTTCCTGCTGGCGTCGCACGTAATAATGCTGTACTCCTCAGCAGTCAGGGACCCCTACTTCTACATCTATGGCGAACTCGTTCAGTTCGTCTCGTTCGCGTTGCTGGCGATCTTCCTGCTGAGGTGGAGCAGGTATTGAGCAGGTCATCGCCGAGGAGCAGGCTGAAAATCTACTACGACGTGCTGAGAAGCATAGCGGACGAAAACGGCAGGGCGAGGTTCTCACACGTGCTCTCGAGCGCTAACCTTCCCTACGACAGGTTCATTATGTACCTCTCGGAGCTCGAGGAGAAGGGATTTATAATAGAGGAGAGAGGCAACGACGGTAACTACCTAGTGCTGACGGAGAAGGGCATGAACTTCTACCGCGAGCTCCGTAGAATGGACTACTTCCTCAGGGGCTTCGGGCTCTCCCTTTAAATGCAGCCAGAGGCCTTGGAAGGAGCGCACTGTACTCCGAGTACAAACCGCTTATTTGGAGGGAATGACGTTACTAGGAATTGTGAAATGCCATGTCACAGCTCAAGGGACCAATAATAGTTTTCGGCGGCGACGGCTACATTGGATGGCCCCTTGCGATGCACCTTGCGATGAGAACCAGCGACGATGTAGTCATATTTGATAACATGTCAACTAGGCTGCTCGTAAAGTCTGTGAACTCAGACAGCATAATCCCCATAGCCACCATGGCCGAGAGGCTCAAGGCTTTTAAAGAACACACAGGAAGGGACAACCTGATATTCGAGCCAGGCGACGTGAGGGACGCTCAGAGAGTCGACGAGGTAATAGCTAAGTATAAGCCTTCAGCGGTGGTTCACCTGGCTCACCAGAGGTCTGCCCCGTTCAGCATGATAGACCAGAGGCATACTGTCTACACAGAGGTAAACAATGTTGTTGGAAACCTCAACATAATCTTCTCCTTGGCAAGGCACGCGCCCAACGCCCATCTGCTCAAGATGGGCTCCATGGGAGAGTACGGGACCCCTAACATCACTATAACCGAAGGTGACATAGAGGTAGAGTACGGGGGCCGTAAGGACAAGTTCATGTTCCCAAGGATGGGCCAGAGCTTTTACCACCTCAGCAAGATCTTTGACACATACAACCTGCTCCTTGCAAACAAGATCTACGGCCTCAGGGTAACCGACATAATGCAGGGCGTGGTCTTCGGAACAAGGACTCATGAAACCGTGATAGCCGAGGGGCTTCAGACCAGGCTTGACTTCGACTCCACCTGGGGCACTGTGATAAACAAGTACGTGGTTCAGGCCGTCCTCCTGAGGAAGCTCCTGATCTACGGCAAGGGAAGGCAGACCAGAGGCTTCCTGTCGCTGTACGACAGCATCAACGCAATGACCCTGCTCCTCGAGAACCCACCTAAGGATGGTGAGTACAGGACTGTCAACCAGCTTGACATGATCTATGATACGCTGACCCTGGCCCAGATAGTCGCTGAGGTCGCCAGGGAGTACGGCATAGACGTTGACTACGAGAGGATCGAGAATCCAAGGGTTGAAAAGGAAGAGCACTTTTATGATGTAGAGCACAGGATACTCCCCTCCCTTGGGTTCCACAGGGAAAAGGACATGAAGGATGTCATAAGGGAGATCTTCGAGGACGTCATAAAGTACAGGTCCAGGGCTGAGTCCATGAAGGAGCTTATCTATCCGTATGCCAGGTGGAAGGACTCGTATGTCTACGACAGGCAGGGCTTCAGCCTGCCCAGGGAAGTCGAGAGGCCACTGACCGTAAACGAGATACTCAGGCTGGCGGGCTTCGGGTGACACGGTTGGACGAGCTTAAGGTGCTGCTGCTCTCCGAGTATGATAGGAGGATTGGGAAGTTAAGGAGGGGGCCGCTGCTGAGGCTCCTCAGCCCGCCCCCGCACGTGAGGTACTTTGTCCTGCAGCGCTCAAAGATGTATGAGGCCCCAGCCAACTACAGTGAGCTCTCGCCCCTGGAGCTCCTCAGCTCGCTCGTCAGGCAGGCCTCAAGGATCCTCAGGACGCCGCTCGGGGAGGGCTTTGACCTGGTCCACAGCTTCTTCATAGACCTAACTCGCACCTCGGCGCCGTGGATTCACGAGAGCGACGAGAGCCCTGGCCAGTACCTTGACGAGTACGTTAACGTGCCAGATGTCGCCAAGAACGTTATTACGGGGACCCTCGTGGACAGGCTTGTTGATGACAACTGTAGGGCCGTGGTAACCTGGTCCAAGTGGGCCCACGAGGGCTTCGTGAGGGACGGAGTGCCGAGCTCGAAAGTTCACGTCATCCCTCCCCCAGTTTCCGTCAAGAGCAGGAGGCCCCACGACGCCGTTAACATACTGATAATAGCCAGGGATCCCATTAGAAAGGGGCTCGACTTGTCGCTCAAGGCGTTTGTAAGGATTCACAGGTACTTTAACAACGTGAGGCTAATAGTGGTTGGCCCCAAGGCGTCAAGGCTCACCAAGGTAGGGCTTAAGGGAATTAGGGCCTTTGACAGGGTTGACGACGATACCCTACATAACGTCATTATGCCCACGACCGACGTAGTGCTTGCCCCAAGCAGGGCTGAGGCGTATAACTTGACGGTGCTTGAGGCTATGGCCTACGGGGCCGTACCAATAGTGACTAACGTAGGCGCCCTTCCTGAACTTGTCGGGGAGGCGGGCCTTATAATCGAGAGGGACGACTACGATATGCTTGCTGACTCCCTGGAGAAGCTCGTTAGCGACCAGAGCCTCAGGGAGAGCCTTTCGTTAAGGGCACAGGAAGTCGTCAGGAGGGACCACGACCCGGAAGTTATAGGGGAGAGCCTACTTAAGGTGTATAGGCAGGCTTTAGAAGGCTGAGGGGCTCTTGAGGAGGGAGTCCATAGGCTTCGTGCTTTCCGCCGCCTCCATAAGGTTCGCCACCGCGTCCCTTCAGGCAACCGCCGTGGCCTTTCTCGCGCTCACAGGCATTAGGACCCCGCTCATCTCCTACATGGTAATCTTGATGTGGGCGTCCATAGCCATTGGCTCGCTTGCGGCGACCCTGGCTAAAAGGGCCAAGGCAAGTAGCCTTATAGGGCTCCCGCTCATGGCGCTGGGGCTCATAACCTTAGCCGTGAACCCAAAGCTTGCCGCCCTAAGTATCATGGTTGCAGGCTTTGGGTCTGGGATGGCAGGCTCCGCGCTGGCACCGTCGTTGCACAGGCTTTCATCAAGGGAGAGACCCATGGAGGGGCTGGGCAGCTACTCCCTGGGTCTCTCCGTTGGACTCATCACTGCCACTCTGGTCTCCTCGCTGATGCCGCCCTCAAAGCTCGGGATCGTCTTCATCGCTGCTGGGGCGGTGGCCGTTGCCTCAGCGGTTCACGTGCTCTTAACGCCAGTGCCGTCCCACGCCAACATACACATAAGGTTGCCCGGGCTCAGTGACGTCAAGAAGTTCTTCACCACGCGGAGGTTCGCTAAGGCCTTTTACGTGAACTTCCTGTACTCTACGATATTTCCGCTGGTCTTATCTTACTGGTCCCTTTACGCAATTAAGGTGCTAGGCATGAGCACTGAGCAGGCCTTTGGGCTCCTGACGGCCATGTTTGTAATATCGGCAGCCATAAGGCTTGCCTCCATTAGACTCAGGAACGTGAGGGCCGCGGAGATCACAGCGCTGGCAGCCCTCACAATATCAACCATCCTGCTGTCGACTAACGTAACAATGCTTGTGACCGCTGGCATTATACTCTTCGGCGTGCCTCACGCGCTTGTTTATCCAGTCTCACTCTATGAGTCGTTCGAGTCGTCCCCTGACAGCGAGATTAAGGTCAGTTACGTGATAGCTCTCTCCTCAGGCGCTGGAGAGGTTCTCGCCCCACTTGTGGCCTCGCTTATGGTTGCGCTGGGCGCTATAGAACACATATACATAATTTCTGTGCCACTCGCGGTCGTCACATTGTCGCTGGCCCTGGCCCTCTGAGCCCGATGACCAGTGCTTCCACTTTAAATCGCTGATTGGAACAGCTGCAGGGGATAGGAGATGAGCAAGGAGGTGGAGGACCTCAGGTCGCTGGTTGTCAAGATAGCCGAGGGGGCCGCCAGGATGCTGAGGGAGGAGTGGTGCACGGACTCAACAAAGAAGGTCAAGGGGGAAACCATAAGGGCTGACCTTGAGTCCGAGAGGGCCATATTCGAGGACCTCAAGGCCCAGGGCCTAAGCTTCAGGATGGTGAGCGAGGAAAGCGGAGTCATGGGCAGCGGGGACTACACCTTCATAGTGGACCCCCTGGACGGGAGCCTAAACTATGAGAACTGCATACCGTGGTGCTCGGTTTCCATAGCTGTTATACCTCCAGGCTCCAGGTCCCTGTCCGATGCAGTGGCCGGCGCGGTGGCCCCCATAGGGTTCGGCAATACTATATCCTTTGGCAGGGGAGAGGGGTGCTTTGAGGGCGACGAGAGGGTCTCGCCGGCGACCTCTGAGAGCGAGATAGTTTTTGTCTACGTCGAGAGGCCCGAGGAGGCTTACAGGATATCCAGGCTTTTCAATTACATGCCTAAGCTCAAGGTCAGGAGCCTCGGCAGCTCAGCCCTGGAGATAGCCATGGTGGGCCTTGGCAGGGGGCTCGCCTTCATTGACCTCAGGGGCAAGCTGAGGAACGTTGACGTGGCCGCGGCCCTTGGCATAGCCAGGGAGTGCGGCGCCGCCACACTGAACTCCAGGGGCAATGAGCTGAGCGGGGACATAGATAAAGTGTCGGTGGTCGGTGATGTTATAGTGGCCAGGAAGGAAAGGGCAGGTGATATCATCAGGGCGATCTCTGAGTCTCCCTGAGCTCCCTGGGCACCTTGTACCTCAGGATGGCTATCACGCCTCCCATTGAGGCCACGGTGTCTGAGGCCGGGGACTCCCTGGTTATCACTACAACTTCTCCTCCCCTGGACTCCACGACCTCAACTATATTCTGGGCCGTCTCCCTCTCACTATCGTCGATGGAGTAGAGCAGGGAGTCAATTATAACCAGGGACTTCACCGCTCCCAGCTCCGCCGCCAGCTTTACCTCAGGGAGCGTGTAGGCCACCAGGTCGGGACTTGTGGAGACGAGCTTCATGAACTCGTCAAGTATGCTCTCAGCCCTGACGCTATTCATCTCGTTAAGCGCCTCCAGCACGCTCTGCCTCCTCATAACTTCATAGATCCCCTCTACTCCCCCGGAGGATACCGTGTCCTCTACGACTCTCATGCCGCGGGCCAGGAGCCTTACCTTTGACGCCACCTCGTCCTTCACAGTGGTTGGGCCTGCGACTACAACTACGTTTGCGCTCTCCTTGGAGGCCTGCTCGACAAGCTCGTTGGCAATCCTATCTATGGCCTCCTCAAGGTTGGCCTCCCTCCTCGGGTCATCCTTGGAGCCCAGGGAGAGCGGGTTCTCGTAAAGTACCCTTAGGCCCACGGGCGTCAGGACCGCCACTGCGTAGCTCTCGTAGTCCACAGCGAGTATGATTGCCTTGCCCCGGGGCCCGCTCGCCCTCAGCTTCTCTATAATCCTCTGGCTCCACCCCCCGTCCCTTATGAGGGTTACCCACTGGTTGAGCCCTATGTAAGCCGACTGGTGCTTGCCCTTGACGCCGAACCTGTCCGGGCCTTCCTCAATGACGCCAAAGATCCTCAGGGCTCCAGTGAACGGCTGAAATTCCACGTTCTCAACCCTTAACAGGACCTCGATGGGTCTCCTCTCCTTGCTCTTCGCGTCCCTTCCGCTCACGTCACGGGTGACGACTGTCCTGATGAGGTCCCCCTGCCTTAAGGTCATAGCTAATGTCCAGAGGTCCTCCTCGCTTCTGGGCAGCACCTCTATGTACCTGGCCTTGGAGTCCAGCAGCCTGACTTCCATGCCGTGCTTCCTTCCCTAGTCCAGGTGGACCGCACCGCTTAAAGTCTAGCATAGCCCGCAGACACTGGGGCCTGAGGCTTGGCCATAGACGTCAGGAGCACGCTGCCAACCAAGATAAACCTGATAAGGCTGCGAAGGGAGTACGCTACCATAAGGAGAATTAGGAGGGTACTTGAGGAGAAGAGGGACGTCCTGCTTCACTACATAAGGAGCGTCGCGGAGGACTACAACAGGTACCAAAAGGAGGTCTACAGCAGGCTTGAGGAGATGTTCACGGAGTTCTACAGGGGTGAGGCCTCCGAGGGCATACAGAGGACGTGGGCCTACGCCAATTCCGTGAAGAGCTCGCTCAGGATAAAGGCCGGGGTTACGGTTATGTTCACGGTAAGGGCCCCCGTGTTTCAGCTCATACCGACGTCTGTGGCGACTCCCGCCATACCTCCCGGCTCCTCACCTGACCTGGTAGAAAGCTACGTTATGCTAAGGGAGGAGGTGCCCGCAATACTCAGGCTCGCCCAGTACGAGGAAACCATAACTAGGCTGATAGAGGAGCTGAAGAGGACGCAGAGGCTCATCAACTCGCTCGATTACGTTATAATACCAAGCTACGAGAGGGCCATAAAGTTCATATCTATGGTGCTTGACGAGAGGGAAAGGGAGGACTTCGTCAGGCTGAAGCACCTCAAAAGAATGCTCATGACAGCTGAGGAGAGCAGGGCCGCTAGGGCGCCAACGCCCCAACAACTATGAATACCACGGCAAGGCCTACTAGCACCGCCAGGAACTTGCCCGGCGTCAGGTTTCCTACGGCTTTTATGCCCCTGGCTATGAGCACCACTCCCCCTATCACTATTATGGCGAACAGCATCGCAACGCCCGCTAGGGCAAGCACGTTACCTGCTGAACTCAGCTGGAGCCCGCCAAAGTGGCCAAACACGGAGTTTACAGCGTACTGCAGGGCCTCTAAGGTCACCCCTTCTCACCGCTACTTACTTACTCCTAGGGCTCACTAAGGGTATCACGCATAGTAATACTTCCGAAGCGCAACGCTGTTTTCCCTCGGACCTCACTTAGTATGAGGGTTTGCATATGGCCCTACAGCAGGGCCCTAAGGCGTGGCTGCTGACCATAGGCAACGAGATATTGATAGGAAGGATAGTAAACACCAACGCCGCGTGGCTCGCCAGGAGGCTGACCTTCTTAGGGTTCAGCGTTGAGAGGATCATAGTGACCCCAGACGACCTTGAGCAGATAGGCGATGAAATAAGGAGGGCCCTGTCACACGGCGCGAGGCTAGTCATAACCACCGGGGGGCTCGGGCCAACATATGATGACAGGACCCTGGAGGCCGTGGCCCTGGCCACTAACCGCAGGCTTGTGCTGAACAGGGAGGCTTACGAGATGGTCTTAGCCAAGTACAGCCAGGGCGGCATGCAGATGACTAAGGAGAGGGAGAAGATGGCCTACATGCCCGAGGGGGCGGTGGCGCTGAGGAACTCGGCGGGGACCGCCCCAGGCTCATGGCTTGACCTCGGCAGCACCATAATTGTCTCACTCCCGGGCGTGCCCAGGGAGATGGAGGCGATATTTGAGGAGGAGGTGATGCCAAGGCTTAAGGCTATAGCCCCGCAGCTCTCAGTGGTGGAGTGCGGCTTCAAGGTAGTTGGCGTGCCCGAGTCGTCGCTCGCCCCCTTCGTTGAGGAGGCTGAAAGGAAGAACCCTGGCTGCTACGTAAAGAGCCATCCCAAGGGGGTGGAGGTCGGGAACCCCATCCTAGAGATAAAAGTCCTGGCCTCAGATAGCACAAGGGAAGAGGCCCTGACTAAGGCCATGTCGGCCCTGGAGGCTGTCAAGGTTGGAGCGCAGAAGCTCGGCGGAGAGATTAGTGAGGAGGGCTGTTCGTGACAAGTTAGTGTTGACCTTCTCCATAGCCGCCGCAGGGGGCGCCCTGGTTGTCATGAGCCCCAGGCTTGGCAAGGCTTACCTTTTCCTGGGCGCAGCAATAATGTTAGCGGCCCCCTGGCTCTCATACCTCATCATACTTTGGCTCTACAGGGACGAGGTGCTTCGCTAGGGCTAGCGGCGTCTAAACGGCTTTATATAAATTTTCCCGCGAACCTTACTATGAGGAGGTAAGCCTTGGCTGAGAACCGCGCAGGACCGCCTAAGCTGAAGGTGAGCGGCGACCCAGAGCTGATAAAGCTCGTGGAGGACGCGCTCAAAGAGGTCTATGACCCGGAAATACCTGTTGATATACTCAACCTTGGCCTAGTCTACGAGATAGAGGCCACCAAGGAGAATGGGAAGCCCAAGGTCAGGGTACTTATGACGCTGACGGCCGTTGGCTGCCCGGTGACAGGCTCAATACTAGGCTACGTCGAGCAGGCCATATTAGACAGGGTTCCTGGAATCGGTGAGGATGACATACAGATTGACGTTACTTTTGACCCGCCCTGGAGCCCTGACATGGTCAGCGAGGAGGGCAGGGAGCTGCTCAAGGAAGTATATGGCTACGACGTAGTTGAGGAGTGGAAGCAGAGGTATCAGCAGATGAACGAAGAGCAGAGCCCACAGCAGGGCAACGCGTAAAGCCCTACCCAGAGCTATAGCCGTTAGCGTAGGCAGGGCGTCGTGAGCTGGGTAATAGGCGTTGACGAGGCTGGAAGGGGGAGCCTTGTCGGAGAGCTGATGCTAGCGTGCTTTGCAACCAAGGAGGAGAACCTGGGCCTCCTTAAAGATATGGGCGTGAGGGACAGCAAGCAGTTGACCCCCCACTCGAGGGAGGCGCTCTACAGGTCTATAGTGAGGCTTGGCGAGTTCGTTGTAATTCCAATACCGCCAGCCGAGATAGACAGGGAGAACGTCAACATGCTTGAGGAGAGGGCCGCGCTCAAAGGACTAAAGGTCCTGCTCAGCAAGTTGAGGCCTGAGCTCGTCAAGGCCATCTATATCGATAAGTTCGGCGAGCTCAGGGTCCTTCCTGGGGAGCTTAAGAGGCTCGGCTTCAGGGGGAGGCTCGTAGTGGAGCCTAAGGCCGACGCGAACTACGTCGTAGTCTCAGCGGCGAGCATAATTGCCAAGGCAATAAGGGACCGCAGGATAGAGGTGCTCAGGTCAATGTATGGGGTTGAGGGCAGCGGCTACCCCTCGGACCCGCTGACCGTGAGCTGGGTCATGAAGGTGCTCTCCTCCGGCGCCAGGCCTCCAATAATAAGGTACTCCTGGGGCACCTTGAGGGGCACCAACGCTTTTGTTAGGAAAGCTAAAAGCCCTAGGAGGACACTTGAGGACTTCATGGTATAGGGGTGCTGGAGACGAGCGATAAAGTTCAGCAGAGCCTAGAGTCAAGGCCTTCTGGGGCCCTCCTCAAGCTTATGGACGCCTATGGTTATGACGTGCTTGGGTCAAGGGAGTGGCTCGAGGGGGACAGGCTCTACAGGCTGGGCTTCCAGTACGCAGCGGTTGAGATGCTGATAAGGGAGTACTTCCTCGGCGAGGAGGCCTTCAAGGGCAAGAAGGCTTACGAGACCGAGTGGAAGGGCAAAAACAAGTCAATAGTGTACGGCAAGGGGGACGTTAACGCTGATGCGGTGATAGTGAGGAAGACCTCGCCCACTGAGAAGACTGTACCGTGGAGGGCGCTCCTTGACTACCTGCCTCAGCCCCCGCTTCCCCTCTTCGTGATAGACCTCAGCATGAAGTTCCTGCACACGCCCGAGGAGCTCTCTAAGCTCAGGCTTCAGCTGGGCGTCACGCTCTCAGTGATAAGGGAGTACCTGTGGGACGCCCACATGTCAATAACGGGAGCTGATGAAGAGACCGCCAAGTGGATAAATGAAGTCATGGGCGTCAACAAGGTTGCCATAGTCAACGCCAGGCCCAGCGAGGTCCTCTGGGGGTACGACGCCGACAAAGTCATAATACTGAGGCCTGACGCCTCTACGCCCCTCAAGCCAGACGACGTGATGACCGCTGATGCCTTCCTGATAGGGGGCATTGTGGACAAGATACCGAGGCCTGGCCTCAGCAGAATGCTCGACAGCCTGGTGCCGTGGGGCGTGCCAAGGAGGATAGAGCTCAAGGGCTCTGTAATAGGGGTTCCCGAAAGAATAAACAGGATAGTAGAGGTCCTCCTCAAGAGCCGCTACCTCTACGGCGGCGACATAGAGAAGGCCATAATAACAACTATGAGCAAGAAGGACAGAATAGCGAGGGCCTACAGGGAGATAGTAAAGTACTCCAACGACAAGGGCACAAACAGAGTAAACAATGGTCTCTATGAACAGCTAAGGTCATGGCTTCCCCTCACCTATGACGAGTTCCTTGAGGCCGCCAGACGCGCTCACGTGGAGGTTATCAACAGCGACTGAAACAGCGTTCTTTGGCTTAAAGTGACAAAGGCCTAGGCCTCTGGTTAAAAGGTCTTCAGTGCGTCACTATCGTAAGGAAACACTTATTTACCCCATTCTGGAAACTGTAAGCCTGCCGGCCCGGCCATAGTGGCCTGGCAACACCCGGACTCGCCTCGAACCCGGAAGTTAAGCAGGCCACGTTGGAGGGGGCAGTGAGGTCCGAAAGGCCTCGCAGCCCCCTCCACGCCGGGGCCGGCGCTTCTGAAGATCCTCGGCCTAAACTAGGGCCAGGGCTGACGCGTGATAAGGAATTAAAGTATTAAAGTTAAGGGTCCACAGAAGGCAGGGTACTGCTACTTGGGGCTCTCAATAAGGGGCCTAGTTAAGAGCTTCGGAAAGCACCGAGTACTAAACGGCATAGACCTTGATGTTCACGACGGAGAGCTTTTTGTGATACTGGGATACTCCGGGTCAGGAAAGACTACCCTGCTCAGGTGCATAGCGGGCCTCGAAAAGGTCGACGCAGGAAAAATATACATAGACAATGTTGATGTCACGAACCTGCCTCCAGGCAGGAGGTCCGTCTCCATGCTCTTCCAGAACTACGTTCTGTACCCTCATAAGACAGTCCTTGAGAACATAATGATGCCCATAGAGGGCGAGCCTGACGCGCGCAAGCGCGCCATCGATATGGCTGAAGAGCTTGGCATAAGGGACCTGCTTGACCGCTACCCCTCACAGCTCTCCGGAGGGCAGCAGCAGAGGGTCGCCCTGGCCAGGGCCCTGGTCAGAAGGCCCAGGGTGCTCCTCCTGGACGAGCCCCTGAGCAACATAGACGCGCCGCAGAGAATATCAGCAAGAAGGTTCATAAAGGACCTGCAGAGGAGGGAGAGGATAACCACCATATACGTCACGCACGACCAGATAGAGGCCATGGCTGAGGCCGACAGAATGGCGATAATGATGGAGGGAAGGATACTTCAGGTGGGCACGCCAGAGGAGCTCTACTATGATCCCGCTAACAAGTACGTGGCCGCATTTGTTGGGGACCCACCCATGGCTATAATTGACGGCTCTGTACTCGGCCTCAAGGGGACGATAGGCGTCAGGGCTGATGATGTAATCATAGGCCAGGGCCCATACGAAGGCGTAGTCGACACTGTAGAGTTCATAATGGGCAGGTACCTAGTCCACATAGAGCTTGGAGACTACGAAGTTAGAGGTTACTCCAACCAGAGGCTAAAGGAGGGTGAAAAGGTCAGATTTAACAT
Organism: Acidilobus sp.; assembly: GCF_049973875.1. Classification (NCBI taxonomy): domain Archaea; kingdom Thermoproteati; phylum Thermoproteota; class Thermoprotei; order Acidilobales; family Acidilobaceae; genus Acidilobus; species Acidilobus sp. Next base: position 104,271 of record NZ_JBMFJI010000002.1, on the reverse strand, counting down.
ACTTAAGTTTAAGACGTTTGAAGAGTAGTTGCACTCCAACTAATGAACTTACTTGCCAACTCATCGCCTTTTAAAAACTCTCAACGATCCCTCGAGCTGGGACTGTTAGCTTGCTGAGGAGCGCCAAGATGCTGTCCCTTACGGTCAAGTTCTACAGGGCCTACCTCATGAGGCGAGAGATAAGCATAGGCTTCGTTACAGCGCTGGCCGCCTTCATTCTCAGAGCCTATGCCTCAGGTTACCTTGTGCCGCTCTCGATAACCAACCTTGTAAACTACCTTCAGAGGGATGACGGCCTCGGGCTTAGAAGGGCCCTGTTTATGATGGCACTGGCCGCAGCCATCTACGGGGCCACGGAGTGGCTCTACAGGCCCTTCTGGGTATCGATAGTTAAGGGGATCTCCGAGATAAAGCTGAGGCTGCTCAATAGCCTCAGGAAGTCCGGCGACCCCTCAGACGTAATAGGAAGGGTTGCAAATGACGTTGACTTCGTGATGTGGAACGTAGGAGGCATATATACCACGTTCGTCCCTAACCTGCTCACAGCCGCCACCGCGGCGGTCACGGTGTGGGAGCTGTCGCCCTTCATAGGCGCGCTCACGGTAGCCGTTATGCCCCTCTCCCTGGCCATACTGGAGCCTTACCTTGCTGGGGTCGAGAGGGCCAGGAGCGTTGAGAGGAAGTACTACAGCGACATGATACACAGGATTGAGACCCTGCTGCGGGGCGAGTCGCCTGAGAGCGAGGTCCTGGGCTCCATCACCAAGTGGCAGCATGGCATGGTAAAACAGGTACACTACGACAGGGTGTTCTGGTCGCTCTCGCTGCTCTATGGGTATGGCCTCCCAGCGCTGATGGCGTTCGTTGGCGTTCAACAGGTCAGGTCAGGAAAGCTCAGCATCGGAGGCCTGACTGGCATGATCTACGCGCTCTATAACGTGTTCCCACCGCTCATAAATGCCATGTGGGGTCTCTGCATACTTGGGCAGAGCATGGTTCCTATAATGAGGATACTGGAGCTCTCCGGGAAGGGCGGTATGGCTGAGGCAGAAACATTAGTGGCAAAGTGACAGCGTTACTTATGCAGCCGCGCGGAGGGAGAGTTTTTATAGCCATTCCTTGTACAGAGCCGCTGGTGAGGCTATGTGCCAGTAGAGCTGTTAAGCGTTGATGACCTCGTTAAGGTGGCGCAGAAGGCGCTCGAGTGCAGGGTTAAGAGGGTAACGAGGGACGGCAAGGCAAAGATAAAGGTAAGGACCAAGAGGTACCTGTACACCTACAAGGTCGACCCCTCGCAGCTTAATGATGTGCTCTCAAAGCTCAACTGCAAGAAGGTAGTTGACGTAGATCAGGAGATAGCTGAGGCCAAGAAGAGGAAGGCTGAAGAGAGGGAGAAGGCAAAGGAGGAGAAGGCAAAGGCCCAGCAGGCGGCCGCCGCGCAGGAGGCGCAGTCAGCAGCCGCTGGTGGAACGCAGGAGGTGCAGGCCTCGCAGGGACAACAGGCGCAGGCCCAGCCTGCGGCAGCAGAGGAGAAGAAGGAAGGCTCTTCCCAGCAGTAATTACATGGAGTTACCCTGGCTGCCACCTGCATCCGCTGTTGACTTACAGGCCTCCGTTTCCACAGCAACTTCCAGGAGCCTTTGCGACACGTATTTGGCTATGTATTTCCTGCTTACCATACCCAGCAGCGCTACGTGAATGGGCAGAATGATTGAGGCTCCTGAAGCCCTCGGGTGGCCGCCTCCTCCGAGGCGCCTTGCAATTACCTGAACGTTGGCGACTCCCCTGCTCCTCAACGAAAGTGAGACCCTCCTGAAGCCCTTCCTCTTAATTAGCGCAGCGGCGTTCGCGTGAGCTCTTGAAACAAGCATTGATCCAAGTATGCTGTCTGACGGCAGGTCTGAGTCCCTCACCACAGATGCTATGACGCACCCGTTGCTGCTAGCAGAATAGCTGTTCCTTAGCTCAGCTGATGAGTTCGCCAGCTCCTCCTCCAAGTAACCTTCAAGTCTGGCCTGAAGCTCGTCATCCCATAAAACTCCGTTGAAAAACTTCTCCACCAGCTTCTCCTTCCACTGTCCATTACGGGTGTCGGGGGGCGAAGTTGAAGCCCTAAATAGCTTGGGAGCCAGAGGGTCGTCCCACCTCCATAGGTCCGCTGCACATACGGCCCTCTCAAGTCTATTCATGAAGTCGTCTACCTCAGCGCCATAAAGCTTAGAGGCGTACCTTATGACTACCCCTGCGCCGCACGTGCTCCTGTCAACGAAAAGCCTTGCCCCTAGCCTCTGCACAGCGCTAACGTCCTCCTCGGCCCAGACGTGATGATCGTACCACTCCACCTCAAGGTCCTTGACGGCGGCTGACCTAAGCCTATCTATAGCCCTGGGGGTCGATTGTGAGTTAAAGCCTATGTCCATGAAGGCCATGGTAGTGTGCGGCTCAAGGTAAGGCGTTAGGCGGTCTATAACTTGATCAACGTTGTACGGCTCTGCGAACAGTATCACAGCGTCCTGCGGCTTAACCCCTATTATCCTGAGGTAGGAGGCCGCGGCAGCCGCGCCGTCGAGGTCATTATGAGTTATTATAACTATCCTCCTGTCAGTCCTCGGCTGCAACTCCATACTTCCTCGCCGCCTTCTGCACCTCGGGTCTGAGCTTATCATAGGTGTCCTCCAGGGCCTGCGAGATGACCTTGGTGCCTCCGACCACTGTTATGTAATTAGCGTCCCCCTTCCACCTGGGCACCACGTGCACGTGTATGTGGCCTGGCACCCCAGCGCCCGCCACGTCCCCTATGTTTATGCCTATGTTGAACCCCTCAGGCCTGTAAACGGCCCTGATCGCCTCGACTGAGGCCTTAAGCAGCAGGCCTATCTCCCTCATCTCCTCCTCCGTGAGGTCCTCAACTGAAGCCACGTGTCTGTAGGGAGCTATCATCAGGTGGCCTGTGTTATAGGGGTACTTGTTAAGTATTATGAATGAGTACTTACCCTTGAAGAGCACCAGGGCGCTCCTCTCGTCCGGGTTCCTCGACGCCTCGCAGAGGAAGCACTCCTCCGACTTTCCAGCTATGGTTGAGATGTAGGTCATTCTCCAGGGAGCCCACAGTATGCTGTACCACGACTTAGGCCAGTCCATCTAAGGCACCCTGAACAACGTAAGCTCCAGGACTAGAGCCAGGGGCAGGGCAATTAAAATGAATGTAACGAACGGCATTCCGACCTGCAGGCGAACTTCGCCGCCCCCCTGACACGCCCTTGATATGGACTCCGAGGGCACCTCCTTAACAGCCGAGGCGCCCTCCGGGAACCACCACCTGACCCTGTGGGCCATGTCACAGGGCACTGACATGCTGAGGCCTCTCGCCCTTAGGCCCAGCTTAGCTGCCGTGGCCGCCGTGACGAGAGGCCTTGACACGAGCTCCATAGCTGCCGCCAAGAGTATCACCAGCAGCGAGGGGGGCATGAGGCTCCCCGGCGGAGGCGCCGGCAGCATTAAAGAGACTGCTAGGGACGCCCAGAGGTCGCCCGCCCCCATGAGTCCCATAGCCACCGAGGCCCCCACGGCCGCGGGCGCCGCCAGAGATTCAAGGTAGAACATTGTTAGAAGCCTGAAAGGGTAAATCTTAAGATATATCAGGAACGAGATCACGGCCACGACCTTGCCTCCCACGTACCATAGGTGCTCCGGCACTGACCTGTACAGGAAGTCAAGCACAGCGGGGGGCAGGGACACAACCGCAACCAGGGCCCAGGGCAGGAGCGAGAGGGAGGACCACTCCAAGAGGTCACTCCTCCTCAGCGTCGCGCACGCCATACTCTGTTATTGCAAATACGGTCTCGCCCTCAGGCAGGTGAGGCGCGTCGACTATCCTGGCTATCCTCTTGTTGTTCCTGCTCTTCTTGAGCTGAACCCTTATGCCAGGCGCGTGGGCAACTACGTTGCCTCCAACGGCCGCCGTGGGGTCCCCGTAGAACACGTCAGGCCTAGCCATTACCTGGTTCGTGACAACTACAGCCACGTCGTAGACCTCGGCGAGCCTCATGAGCTGGTGTAGGTGCCTGTTGAGCAGCTGCTGCCTTGCAGCTAGGTTCTCTCTTCCTGGGAACTCTGCCCTGAAGTGGCTCGTCAGCGAGTCGACCACCACTAGCCTAATGTTGTCCTTATCCAGCATGTCAAACAGCTGGTCAACTATCGCCATCTGGTGGTGGCTGTTTATCGCCCTTATCCAGTATATGTTATCCATGACCTTGTCAGGGTCGAGGCCGAGGCCTCTGGCCATCTGCTCTATCCTCTCCCACCTGAACGTTCCCTCAGTGTCTATGTACACAGCCTTTCCGTTGAGGCCTCCCTTGTCCTCAGGCAGCTGGACGTTCACGGAGAGCTGGTGGCAGATCTGAGTCTTGCCGGTGCCGAACTCCCCAAAGAACTCGGTTATCTGCTTAGTCTCTATGCCTCCGCCCAAGAGGTCGTCAAGCGCCTTGCTGCCAGTGGTTATCTTCCTTACGCTCATCCTCTCCTTCTTGAGCTCAAGGGCCGTCTTGAAGTGTATCTCAAGCGCCTGCCTCGCGGAGTCCACTATCTTCTGGGCCGTCTGCAGCGGTATCCCTGTGGCCTGGGCTATCTCCTGCGGCGTCGCCACCGCTATGGCCTCTATGGTGGCGTATCCGCTCTCCACAAGCTTCTCTGCAGTGGTAGGCCCCACGCCAGGCAGCTCCGTTATGTCCTTGGGCTTTTTAACTGCCTGACTCGCGTTAGCCTCGGACACTTTCGGTCTCCTCGGTACTTCTCTATAGAAACTAAGCCCTATATTTCCAAGTAAGGTCACCGCGTCGCTTGAAACCATTATATAGGGAAGCCTTAGTAATACCCCAATGGAGTTTACCCCTGAGCGGAGAGGGCCTTAGGCCCGCCGGAAGACGGTCAGTATCCTTTACGCAACACCGAGAAGATACATGAGGACCACTATGAAGCCTCCCAGGGCCGCGGAGCCCGCTATCACCAGCTTCCTGTAGCTCCAGCTGGACGATAGCAGTGAGAGGAACGCCTTCTCTATTACACCAGCGGTCAGCGAGAGCAGCGCCAGCTGGGCAGCCACCTTTAAGGTTATTATAGAGCGGTTGTAAAGGATTCCAACGGCTATTACGGCACCAAGGGCATTCCCGAGGGCGCTTGCGAATATTGTAATAGGTAACAGGCTTGGGAAGAGGACGCCTATGGCCTTGGCGACCGAAGTTATTATGAAGAGGAGCACGGCAAACTCCACTATCCTCAGTATCGGAAGCGGCGTTGAGGGAGGCTCTATGTTAGTTGGGCTCAGCTCCTTGAATCTAATTACCCCAAGGAGGGTTAGAGCTAAAGCTATGAGCATGGTCGGGACAGCCACTATGGCCGCGAGCTGCGCTGAGTAAGTTGTGAAGTATATGGCTGCCAGCACCTGTATGAGCGCGAGAGGCACGTTAGAGAGCAATGTGTTTAGGGCGAGCGACCTCGAGGCCTCCCGCCTCTCGTTGCTTAGCTGTATAAGGCTAAGCGTCACGGTAGTGCTTGATATGAGGCCACCTATTATTGTGAACGCCAGGAGCCCCCTCTTAGAGACCCTCAGGGTCACGTACTGGGCGAAGAATATTATGGCAACGACCACCACCGTGAACCAGAACTCGTACGGGTTGAAGATGCCGAGGGGACCTATGAACTTGTTTGGCAGCAGCGGCAGTATGACTAGTGATATCACCATGAGGTTCAGGAGCGCCAGCAGCTCCTCGCGCCTAATCCTCGATATAGCATTAAGGAGCTGGGTCTTGTAGAAGCTGAGTGCGGCCACAAGCACTGATATTACGGTGCCCTGAAGGTACATGCCCATGCCTACCAATATCCCTGAGGCGAACACGAGGAACATGCTGACATAAGTGGTCGCCCCGAAGCTTCTCGTGGCCCTGGCCCTCTCCACGTATATGGTGGCCGCTATCACCGTAATAGAAATGAAGGCGACTCCCAGGAGCAGGTAACCGGCTTTCTCATAGAGCAGCGCAAAAACGTAGCCTAACATTGAAGTGAAAATGGAGGTTCTCAGTCCCAGGAATATCCTTGAACCTGTTATCTTTCTGTACTCGTTGACGAGGCCTACTATTGCCCCCACCGCCACAGACATCAGCAGAGGCTCCAGCTCCGAGTAAGCCATAGCCACCTACTCTTTCACAGCTTTAGCCTTACAAGGGCTTTTAAAATGTGAAGGCTACTGCCAGACCACCAGAGGTATGTACATCTCTTCAGGCGTCATTCCGCTGTGGTTGCCCCTGAGCCTCAGGGCAGGGTCGTCGTCCCTGTAAGAGTAGTGGTACTTGGAGGCCGGGTCCGTCGCCACACCCAGGTAGTCGCCTATTATGTTGTCAGCTACAAAGCTGTCAACCCTGCCAAGTATGCCGCTCTCTATGACCTCCTGCTTGCTCATCACCTCGAGCTTATACTTGGACTTTAGCGTGTCCCTTATGTTCTCCCTGGTCCTGAACCAGACGGCCCTTGAGTCGCCGTAGGGAGGCACCTCAAGCGCCTTAAGTAACTCCTCGTCATTGTTAAACACATAGACGTTGTTCACAGTTACTTGACCGTGATCTGACAGCAGCAGGAACGTGTACCTGTCCTTGTACTTCTGGGCAAGCTCATCTAAGTGCGTCAGGGTGAGCCTGAGCTCCTCAAGTATTAGGTCCCTGTGCTGGCTCCTAAAGCCATAGCCGTGCCCTATGTGGTCGGGGTTATCATAGTATACATATATGAGGTCGTAGGGATCGCCCTCTAAAGCCTCCCTGAGGGAGGCTAACATCTCAAATGAGTTGGAGTGAGACTTTATCTTAGTTAGGCCCTCCTGAGGCCTGGTGTTCAAGTAAGCCCTGGTGAGCTCCCCGCTGGCGGCGCCGCTTGACATGAGCGCCAACACCTTGGCTGAGCTCTCGGCAAGCCACGGCTTGACGGGAAAGGCCCTCTGAAGCGGCATATAATCTATGGTACCAGACCCGCTCTCAGCCATATACGAGTACTTTATTCCATTTATCACGCCGCCGAGCCTTTTATTGAAGACCGTGTAGCCAACTAGGCCGTGCTCGCCCGGCGACTGGGCGGTCATTAAAGTGCTCAGGGCCGCGGCTGTTGTTGATGGGAACACCGTGGTCGCCCTAGTTGCAGAGCCTGACAGTTTGACTCCTGACTCCACGAAGAGGTCCCAGCTGAGCGCGTCAAGGTATATAAGTACCAGCCTCCTGCCGGTTATCTCAAAGCTCTTGCCTATACATTGCCTTTTGACGCCAAAGAACCCCGCAAGGCCGCATGAGACAGAGTACAGGTTGCTCTCAGCAGTATAATCTGGCCACACGAAGTCCTGCCTCTCCTCCATGCTTGCCTCCCGGCATCTTGTCCCGCAGCAAGGCTTTAACTTCTATGTATTAACCTTAACAATGGCGGCTTCAGTTGCCCCCGTCGTTACCTTGAAGTTGCCTTAGTTTCTCGAGTATGACGCTGCGCACAAGCTTAGGGTCAACGGCATAGCCCCTCCTCATCTTGAGCGCTGAGCCAACCAGGTAGTCAAGAGCCTCCTCCTTGCCACTTAGGTAGTCTTTAACTGCCTTCTTCTCCTTAGACAGGACAGCTGTAATTACCTCGCTCAGGTCGCTCGGCCTGGGAGGCAGCAGCTTCTCAATGGGCGTCCCAGGGTTTGTGGCCAGCAGCGGCAACGCGTTGTACTTAATCTCATCGTAGGTGTATTCGCCCCGACTGATGAGCTCGGCTAGAGAGGCTATGGTCTCAGGTGAAGGCCATGAGCTGTCCTCGTGTGGGTCCACGCCCTGCTTCTTCATGAGGCCTTTGAGGTCAACAGCTATCATTCTGGCGACTATAAGCGGGTCCGCCCCCCTCTCCACAGCGCTTAAGTAAACTGAGAGGGCTGGCCTGTAGAGCACCATGCTCCACGCCTGCCTCCTGGGAACTCCATGGGCCGTTATGACTTCCATGAATTTGGCGGGGTCCCTGAGCGTCAGCGGCCTGGCCTCCTCTATGAGCTCCTTCATGGGCACCGGGGGTATGTCTGGGTCTGGGAAGTACAGGTACTCCTCCTCAGTCTCCTTAGCCCTCTGCGGCTTAGTGACCCTTCTGACGGGGTCCCAGCCCCTCGTCTCCCTCTCTACGTGGCCCCCCTGGGAGACGAGCTTGCTCTCCCTGAACAGCTCATACCTTATGGCCCTCTCCAGGTCGAGGGTGCTCCCTATGTTCTTGATCTCCACCCTCTCGCCGCCCTCGACGCTGACGTTTGCATCAACCCTGAAGGCCCCGTCAAGGCGTGGGTTAGTGGCACCTATGTACTCCATGACAAGCAGCAGGTACTCCACGAACCTTCTTGCATCCCTGGGGCTCCTTAGCTCTGGCTCCGTGACGACCTCCACCAGGGGCACCCCGCTCCTGTTGTAGTCTATGTAGGCGTTCTCGCTCGACGTTATCGTGCCATCGTACTCAGTCCTGCCGGGGTCCTCCTCTACGTTTATCCTCCTTATTGTGACCTCGCGCCACTCGTCAGAGTCAGGGTCATAGTACCTGGCCCTGCCCCTGAGACATATGGGGGCGCCGCCACCGCCCTGGTACTGCGTTATCTGGTAGTTCTTGGGTAGGTCCGGGTAGAAGTAGTGCTTCCTCGTGAATATCATTGCTGGCGGCATCTCACAGTTCATTAGCATGGAGAGGGCTGCGGCAAACCTGAGCGGCTGCCTCTTTGGCACAGGTAAGGCGCCGGGGAGGCCCATGCACACCGGGCACACGTTGGTGTTCGGCGCCATGCCCCTGTAGTTTGAGCTGCAGTCGCAGAACAGCTTGGTTCCGGCCTCGGTGAGCTGCAAGTGTATCTCAAGGCCTATCCTGAAGGGCAGGTAGCTCATGCCATCGCACCTCCGAGCCCCGTAACACTTTCAGCGAGCTCGCCCAGGGCGACCAGCTTGGCCTCCTCAAGAGGGCCTGCCATGAACTGCACGCCAACAGGCAGGTCATTGTAGAAGCCTGCAGGCATGGCAAGGGAGGGAACTCCGGCCAGGTTAGCGATTACCGTGTAGACGTCGAGGGCGTACAGCTTGAGCGGGTCCGTTATCCTTTCGCCTATCCTGGGCGGCAGCGTTGGGCTCACGGAGCCCGCAACTACGCAGCCCCTGGTAAGTCTTAGAACCTCGTCCCTCAACAGCCTCCTGCCCTTGGCCGCTGCCACGTAGAACTCGTCGCGGTAGCCCTCGCTCAGGGCCATAACTCCCAGCACTATCCTCCTCTTGACCTCCCTGCCGAAGCCCCTGGCGCGGGTGGCGGTTACCGTCTCCGTGTAGTTGGGCCTCAGCTCGGCGAAGGGGTAAAGCTTGCCGTCATACCTGGCCAGGTTGCTCGCGGCCTCAGCCAGGGCTATTGTATAGTATATGGGCAGCGCGTCGGCAGCCGAGGGAAGAGATACGTCATAGTTTACCTCGACGCCCTCCGACTGCAGCTTGTCAAGGAGCTTAGTTATGGTTCCTCTCACGGGGGCGTCAGAACCGTCTATCATCTCGTGGGGAACACATATGCGAAAGTCCCTGGGGTCTGGCGAAGGCGTGGAGCTTAAGCTGATCCTGTCAATTGCTAGGCTGGTGGCGTCGCGAGGGTCGTGGCCCGCTATCACTTCCAGGAGCAACGCGACGTCCCTCACGGACCTGGCCATAGGGCTTATCTGCTCCAGGCTGTTGGCATACGGTATGAGTCCGTACCTGCTCACGAGGCCATACGTCGGCTTAAGTCCCACAGTGCCAGTGTAAGCAGCAGGGAGCCTGACAGAGCCCCCAGTGTCACTTCCCAGGGCCAGGTCGGCGCCGCCATAGGCCAGCACCGCGGCGGAGCCGCCACTGCTTCCCCCTGGCACCCTGTCGAGGTCCCAGGGGTTACGCGTTGGCCAGAAGCCGCTGAGCTCCGTGGTGCTGCCCATCGCGAACTCGTCCATGTTGGTCTTTCCTATTATTATAGCTCCCGCCTCCAGGAGTCTCTCGATAACTGTTGCATTAAATGGCGGCACGTACCCCGAGAGGATCCTTGAGCCTGCAGTGGTGGGCGCGAAGCTTGTTGAGATGTTGTCTTTAACTGCAACAACTAAGCCTGCAAGTGGGAGCTTGCGGCCCTCTCTGAGCTCCCTCTCAACGTCCTTTGCCCTTTTTATCACTAAATCCCTGTCAAGAAGAGTTATGAAGCCCTTGACTTTTGGCTCCCACCTCTCTATAGCTTCATATACCTCCATCACGTGCTCCTCTGGCGTCTTGGAGCCCGAGAGCATCTCCGAGAGCACAGAAGCGGCGGTCCTTGTCCTCATCGTTACCCGCCCCTCCACGGCACCCTGACCATGCCATCCTTAAGGCGATCCTTAGGAAGCCACGCTATTGTGATGCGCCTTTCTGCCACCTGCTGAGGCGGCGACAGGGTCTCATCCCAAACATTATAGAGGGGCTCCACCCTGCAGTCCCTGTACTTCGAAACCTTTGAAAGCAGCGACCTGATGTTACTTACATCAACGCAGAGCTGTTGAAGTTCGTCCTCTTCAAAGGAAAGCCTGGAGAGCCTCAGAAGGCGCAGAAGCTCCTCAAGCTCCTCCCTCGAACATTCCCCAAAGGGAACCTGCACCCCCGCACAACTCAAAGACAAGGGCGTTTTATTCTTTTCTTTCAGGCCGCGAACGCCCTTCTGTTCTCAAGGCTCCTTAGGGCGTTCAGGCCCATCATGGCCTCGAGCAGGTCTATTGTCTGCGCCACTATCCTCCTGGCGCCGTCGAATATCGGGTAGCACTCGTTGGCGCAGCCAGAGGCCCTGGCCTTTGAGTAGAGCTCCGCCACCCACACCGCCTCCCTGTGAAGGGACTCATACATGAGGAGTATCTGCTCCTGCGAGAGCGTGTTTATAAGGTCTATGGAGCTGAGGACGCTCAGCTTCACCTTGTCGAAGAGCTGCCTTATCTCGGGGGTCAGCTGGCCGTTATAGTCAAGGAGCCACTGGGCTATTGAGACTACTTGGTCAGCTATACGCTCAAGGCTTTTGACCATCGTGTAGAGGTTTATAGCCTCGGCCAGCGCGTTCATGCCAAGCTCCTTGGGGCTCATCAGGCCCTGGAGCGCTAGGTTCAGCTGTTTGAATATGTAGAGGTAGAGCTTATCTACTATATCGTCGCGCCTTATCATTGCATCAAGGAGGTCCCTCTGCTTTAAGCCCTCAATCACGTCCGAGAGGTCCGTTATCATGGACTTCACTACCCTTATCATGTTCTCCACTGCGGTGTGGGCCGATATGGAGGTGAGGTCCACCACGGTCTTCAAGGTCAGCTGATCGTTGGACTCCTCCAGCAGTTCAAGGCCTATAGTCTTGGTTCTCACGAAGTTAGCTATTCTTTCAGCGGCCTCGGCCATCTGGGTGTCGAACTTTATATTTATGGTGTCGTAGCCCGCTAGGTAAGCTGATATTATCTGCATGGACAGCACCGCGTCGCTCAGGTTAGGTCTCAGCAATACTTCAGTAACCCTCTCAACGCTCCTTGAGGCAGAATTTGGCGACCTAAGCCTTATCCACCCCTCTGGGTTTAGCTCGAGGAGAACCTCTGAGCCCTTGTCTATATTGAGCGCTTTAGCCCACTCTTTAGGAAGAGAGACTATATAGGTCGAGCCGCCAGTTATCTGGACCTTTCTCTTGACAATGAAGGAGCTGGCCCCCCCTTCCTCGTCCTGTCCCTGCAACTCTTAGTCCCTATATAACTTATATGCCTAAACGAAGGGTTAAATATAGCACCTGAGACCATTGGGCAAGTTAAATCTGAAAAGCGCGCCTTCTGCGCCTTTAAAGGCGACGCGGCATGGTCTCGCTGCTCGGGCTGCTTAACTATATAGGCATAGTGAGCTTCTCGGCCTCCGGCGCCCTTAAGGGCGTCAGGAAGGGCCTGGACATATTTGGCGTCGCGGTGCTTGGGCTCGTAACCAGTTACGCCGGCGGAATAATTGCCGAGGTACTCCTGGGCATGGTACCCCCTCTCGTGCTTAAGGACCCCTTCGACCTGTTAATGTCAATAGCTGTCTCCATAGGCGTCTTCTACTTCTGGAGAGCTTTGCAGAGGCCTTCAACTGCAAAGGCCCTCTTCGTCGCTGACGCAATAGGCCTCGCGGACTTTGCCGTCTTTGGGGCCTACTTGGCCACCTCGAGGGGGTTAAACGTAGTGGCCGTTGCCATAATTGCAACCTTGGTGGGCACGGGCGGCGGGGCGCTCAGGGACGTGCTGGTGGGGGAGATCCCCATGGTGCTCAGGAGGGAGATCTACGCCACCGCTGCCGCTGCTGGAGGCGTGGTCTACTACCTTGCGCAGGAGCTCTCCAAGGTATATGCATCGGCCTTTGGGCTTGCGACTGTGCTGGCCTTAAGGCTCGTCTCCTACGAGCTAGGCCTCGAGCTTCCCAGGGCTAACCAGGCTCAGTCTGTGTGACGCTTCCCTCCACGGCCCTCGCCGAGTGAACCCTCTCAACCCTAACAGCATCTATGTACTGTAGCCTCGGGTAGCTTCCCCTTATCATAACCATGAGCGGGTAGCTGCCGACCTGCCTCGCGTAGCAGTAGCCCAGCTCGCACTCCTCGACCCAGAGGCTCTTCATGATGGTGTCCTTCGGCGCTACCCAGGACAGCTCCGTCCTGTCAAAGACGTGCCTAACGAAGTAAGTGAAGGACTTGGCCTCGGCCTCGAGCTTTCCGCTTATCCCCCACCTCATGTTATAGACCCTCGTGGTAGGCAGCGCCAGTATCTTCCTCACGTTGACCCTTCTGACGAGCAGCTTCCTTCTCAGGATCTCCTCGAGGAACTCCCTGTTAAGCCTATAGCTCTCCCTCCTCTCGCCGGGCAGGCCCAGGATGAAGTTTATGCCTGGAAGCAGCTCAGGAAGCCCGTTGTAACCCCTTGACGCCCCCACCCTGTTTATTATCTCTATGGCCTTCAAGGCCTCGTCAGCGGTCACCTTTAAGTTGTTGAGCTTAACTACCTGAGGATCAACGCTCTCGACGCCTAGGGCCGCCACGTCCCCAGGCGTGTGGTACTTAACTATTACCTTGAGGGCCTCGGTCGACTCCTCCGGATACCTGGCTATGGTGCCTGGGTTAACGTTGTCTATGTGAAGTACCTCAAGGTTAGGGGCCTCCGTGCGAATACCATGGAAGAGCCTCTCAAGCTCCTGCGGCGAGGGCCTCGGCCACTCCTCAGAGCCCAGCTGGCTTGAGTTGTAGACCAATATGTCAGCCTGCCTCCCTAACCTGAAGTTTCTGACGCCTACCTCGTAAAGCGCTCTTACCTCCTCAACTATTGCCATGGGATCCCTGGCTATTGGTCTACCCCTGAGGGGCTCAACGCAGAATGAGCAGCCGCCGCTGACCCACCTGGCGCAGCCCCTGTAGGTCTCTATCTCGGCTATGAGGTTCTTGCCGAAGTTAGGGTGAAACCTCACTATGCTAGCGCCGAGGACCGCGAACCTGTTAACCTTACTATAGTCCTCCCTGATGGCCCTCGGCGACGCGGCCTCCTCGCCGTACTTAACAAGGTCATAGACGTACTCCTCCGGGTCGCCTGTGACGAGAACATCAAAGCCGTGAGCCTTAAAGAACGAAGGAGGGTAGCCCGCTGAGCCGCCCTCGGGCCCCATGCCCCACCTCGCGGCTGGGCCCACCAGGACCTTGAGCGGGCCCTCAAGCGACGAGGCTATGGAGGCCAGCTCCTCAGCAGTTGCAGGCCTGCCGCCTATGTACTTTCCTGGAACTACAACGCCAGCTATGAATATTATGGCCTCATAAAGCCTCAGCAGCTGAGCCGGGTTGGGCCTCTTCCTCAGCTCATCAATTGTTATGTAGTGAGCCTTGGCGGCCTTATCGACGTCAAACACCGCCCCAGCCATGTACCTGGCATACACGTCTATGTACGGAGGTACCCCCAGGCCGCCTGGCTCATCGTTGTAACCGTCTACTATCAGCAGTTTCCTCGGCCTCACGACCCGCGGCCTCTCTGCCTGCGCAAAAGCCAAACCTTTTGAAGGCTTTTAGCTAAAACCTACGGCGTCGGGAACCCTGAGCCCCTCAGCACCGCTAAGTCGGGTAAGTTCTCCTCATCCGCCACCCCTAACAAGGACCCAGGACCTTATTTACACTTAGCCCACCGCACGATCATTCTTAGCTTTAAAATGACCTGTTTTAACCACCTTCCTTGGGTGAAAGTCGTTGATAAGGCTTCAGAGTGGCGGTGACGAGGCAGTCATACACGAAAAAGGCGCCTACCTGGCAGCTCTTAGGCACAGTGGAAGGGCTGTAATAACGGAAGGGGACCCATCCACACCAACAAAGGCAGGCATGGCCTTCCTTGCACCGTTCGCCAATAGAGTCAAGGGCGCAACTTACGTCTTTGACGGAATTGTATACAGCCTGCCCCGCAACAGCGAAGGGAACGCCATTCATGGCCTGCTTCTTGACAGGGAGTTCAAGGTCATCAGCTCATCTGCGGACTCTGTGACCCTTGAGACCGTGCTCTCTCACCCAGGCTACCCTTCACAGCTCAGCGTACAGGTCACGTATTCCATAAGCGAAGGCCTCCTGACGGCCGAGGCCGTGATCAGGAACCTAGGGCCCAGGACGGCGCCCTTAGTCGTGGGTTGGCACCCCTACTTCGCCGTCGGCAACCTGCCGTGGAGGGTGGAGGCGGAGGCCTTTAGGTGTGAGGCCGTTGACAAGATACCAACGGGAAAACTCTACTATTACGTGTTTGGCGATGATGGTGAATACGACGACTGCTTCCTCGTTCCCTCAGGCCTAGTCAAGCTCATAGTCAACGGCAGGGAGGCCGTCAGGGTAGTAAGCGACAGCATGAGGTATTTCCAGATATACACTGGGATCAAGGGCTCCGTGGCCATAGAGCCCATGAGTGGAGCCCCTGACGCTTACCATAATCGCATGGGCCTCACCGTCATTGAGCCCTCCCAATCAGTTAGAGCTGGCTTCAAAGCGTACTACAGTTAGCCGTAGCCCTCCTCATACCTTAGCCCGCCAGGGTCCGCCTCTGAGATGACCCTCAGCTCCTCCTCGCCGAGAGGGGGTATCACCCCGACCTTGTCAGGCACCTTTATTCTCATTGACGCAGACTTCAGGACGTCGTCCACCGTGAAGCCGTACAGCAGGGACCTGAGCACGGGTCCCTCCCGGGTGAACTCTATGAGGGCCCTGTTAGTGCACAGGTAAAGCGGCAGCCCCCTCCTGAGCCTCTCCTCGCCGCTCCCCGTGACGAAGTCAACCCTATGAACCAGTACCCTGGGCTCATGCCTTGCCCACACAACTATTTTCCTAACCAGGGGGAACAGATATGCGGCCGCCGCGCCCCCTGGGAGCTTTACCCTGGGCCTCTCGTAGCTGCCTATTACCGTCAAGTTTATGTTCCCGCCCTCGTCCACCTGGGCCGCGCCAAAGAACATCAGGTCCATCCTTCCCTTGGCAGCTATGTCAAAAGAGTCTATAGTGGTGAAGAACCCCACTGGGTCGGGCTCCATGGAGGGGTCGCCGGTGGAGGGCCTCACTGCAACCCTAGCGGGGTCAGGCATAAAGGACTCGCCCACGCTGTGCCATACGAAGTCCCTCTTAAGGTACCTGGCAGCATATACCATGGCAAGAGTTGGAAGTATGCTGTCCAAGCCGTGATATATGTAGTCACCGTTGCATATAAAGCTCGCCATACATTTTATCATAAGGTCTGTTGGCCTACTCGACATCATTGCCACCTCCTCAATAGGTTGTCCTTGATCCAGCTCGCTGCTAATCCCTGTTTGGCGGCTTTGTAGTAGGCCTCTATGGCCTCATAATCAGGCTCGTAGAGCCCATAGACTCCCGTGGGCCACGCACCCTCAGGAGCCCTAACCACGGCTGAGACGTACAGCGAAGTCGCTGAGAGCGTCAGGCCCAGGTCCCTGGTTAGCTTCCTAAGCTCCTCGCTGCTGACCACCTTCTCAGCAGATAGTATAACCCTCTTGGCGGCCCTTATCTTTAGCTCGTCCTCAAACCGTGGCCCCATTATCACCGCGTTGCCGTACTCATCACTCACGTGAACGTGAACCAACGCGACATCGGGCTCTATGGCCCTTACCGCGACTAGCTTCTCCCCAGTAAATGGGTCCTCTATGACCTTCCACGTGCCAGCCGCTTCATGTATTTTGAGCAGGTCAGAGCCCACGATGCCCCTTGCTGGCATGAATGGGACCCCCTGAGCGCCGGCCCTGAGGCCGGCTATCACGGCCCCGCAGGTGTCCTCCAGGTAGCTTATGGCTCCCTCCTCAGCTTTCCTCCTCACCGTAGGCGCCAGGCCGTAATGCTCGAAGGTGGCCATAGCGGCCCTAACCCTGTTAACAGCGCCTGAGGCCACCATAATATCGAGGCCAAGGCCTGGCTCCCTGTCGACGAACGAGAGGCCCCTTATGCCAGCCCTTATTATTGCAGATATTAATGCCATTGGGTTTCTAAAGAACGTCATGCCGCTTATGGTGACCTCGTCGTTGTCCCTTACTAGGCCAGCGGCCTCGCTTAGGCTGACAAGCTTCGTTGACGGCATAAGTCCCACAGATATTTTATTAATAGTCCTACATTTTTAACCTTAAAAATGCAGAGCGTATGATCCCTATCAAGCTTAAAATTATGCTCACCGGCATGCGACGCGGGGGCCAGCGTGCTAAAGGACAGCTTCATTTCCCAGGTATACGACAGGGCTAACAGCCTGCTAGGCCAGAAGATCAGAGTGTGCGGGTGGGTCGACAACATAAGGGACCTGGGCGGCGTCAGGTTCGTGCTACTCAGGGACAGGAGCGGCGTCCTTCAGGTCGTTATAAAGAAAGGCGTGACCCCCGAGACCGCCATAGAGGCCTCTAAGGAGCTTGTCAAGGAAACCGTGGCCTGCTTTGAGGGCACTCTTGTTGAAAGCAAGAGCAAGCTGAAGTACGAGCTGCAGGCCTCAGACGTTCAGGTCCTCTCAAAGCCTGTGGAGCCCATACCCCTTGAACCGGCCACGAGCACCGAGGCCCAGCTCAACGTGAGGCTCGACTACAGGTGGCTCGACGTCAGGAACCTTAAGGTGTCAGCCATCTTCCAGTTTGAATCATGGGTAGCCAACAAGTTCAGGGAGTTCTTCAGGCAGAACGGCTTCGTCGAGGTGTTCACGCCTAAGATAGTGGCAACCGGCACCGAGGGTGGAGCCGAGGTCTTCCCCGTGATATACTTTGGCAGGGAGGCTTACCTGGCCCAGAGCCCCCAGTTCTACAAGCAGATGGCGGTCATAGCAGGCCTTGAGAGGGTCTTCGAGGTGGGCCCCGTCTTCAGGGCCGAGGCCCACCACACCGTGAAGCACCTAACGGAGTTTCATGGACTTGACATAGAGATGGGCTTCATAGAGGGGCCAGAGGATGTAATGAACATGCTTGAGTCCTTCTTCAGGTACCTCGCTAAGGAGGCAGAGGCTGACGACTCCATTAAGACTGTCCGCAACTACTTTGACCTGACGCTCAGGGTGCCGTCCAAGGTACCCCGTATAACCACAAGGGAGGCGTACGAGGTCCTCAAAGAGAGGTACAACCACCAGCTGCCCTACATGGAGGACCTTGACCCCCAGGCAGAGCGTGAGCTCGGCGACTACGCCCTTAAGGAGTACGACAGCGACTTCATCTTCGTCACCGAGTACCCGTGGAAGGTCAGGCCCTTCTACACTATGAGGAAGCCCCAGGAGCCGGAGTGGACGCTGGGCTTCGACCTCCTCTTCAGGGGCCTTGAGATAGCCACTGGCAGCCAGAGGGAGCACAGGTATGACCAGCTGCTCGCAAACCTCAGGGACAAGGGCTTGAACTCTGAGAGGTTCCAGTTCTACTTGAACTTCTTCAAGTACGGGGCGCCTCCTCATGGTGGGGCAGGCCTTGGGCTGGAGAGGATAGTCAAACAGTTCCTTAACCTCGAGAACGTGAGGGAGGCCAGGCTGCTCCCAAGGGACCCAGAGAGGCTAACGCCCTGATGCCGTCCTTTGTTGGCATAGACCTGGCGGCCAGCCCGAAAAGGGTGACGGGGCTGGCCGTTGTAAGGGGCCGAAGCGTCTCTACTAAAAGCACTCACACCGACGAGGAGATCTTGAACTTCATAGTGGCTGAGTTCCCTGAAGTTGTGGCCCTGGACTCACCGCTTAGCCTTGGAAGAGGACCCTTTAGGGACTTTGAGCTAGCAGCCGTGTCAAAGGGCTTCAGGCTGCTCCCCCTAACGATGCGCTCTATGAGGTCGCTTGCCATCAGGGGCATGAGGATAGCCCACGCCTTATCTAGCCTTGGTATTAAAGTTATAGAGACCCACCCTACCAGCGCGGTTAAGTCAAGCGGCTGCGCTGACGTGCATGATATTATAAGAAGCCTTGACCTTGAGGTTGTTCCGGGGTCCATGTCTAACAGGCATGAGGTTGACGCCGCAGTGGCCGCCCTGGCTGCCATGTGCTACTCGGCCCGGACCTACTACAGCTTCAAGGGACTTGAGGGGGAGTTAGTCCTGCTGCCTGAGGGGCTCTGCAAAGGAGCGTGTGATTCTGTAAGGCCCAGGCTTTAACTCTTTAAAGCGATAACAATTAAAAACGCTTTTCATTGCTGGACATGTAAAGTGAGCTGGGGCTCCGCCGGGGCAGGAGGTTTTAGAGTCACAATGAGCGGACAATGCCCTAAGATACTGATAGTTGGTGACTGGGACGCAGATGGGATCATCGCGTCAGCTGAGATGGTCTATGCCAACGAGGTTGCGAAGGCCTTTCCCATAAAGGGTAACAAGTGCCCGGCAGAGCTCCGGCCCGCGAGCCCAAGGACTATGTCTGAGGCCTTTAAGGGAGGCTGCTGGGACTACGTTATAATATTGGACATACCGTTCACTCAGGAGGTGGAGGCGTCCTTAGATCAGCTGACGGCGAGCGGCTGCAGGCCCAAGATCTACTACTTTGACCACCACAAGGTAACCATAGAGAAGAGCACATATATAGAGGGCAAGTACTCGGCCGTTACATTCATAGGGCTCTCGCCCACCTCAGTGCTGGTAAAGGTCTTCCTGGAATCGCTCGGCGTCAAGCTGACTCCAAGGCTTAAGGACCTAGTGTCGAGCGCGGCGGTGCTTGAGGGGGGCGGCTGGCTGAGCAGGAACAACAGAAGCGCAACTGAAGGCATGGTAAAGCTGGCGGCCTCCATATCTAAGGCGATAAACCAGTCTAAGGACCCTGAGCTCTGGAGAAAGTACGTGCAGTGGGCCTCAAGCGTGCTGCCCTTCGACGTCTCGGTAGTGCCTTCGGCCAAGGATTATGAGAACCTAGTGTCAAAGGGTCTCGAGGTCTCCGAGAGAAGTGACAGGGAAATAAAGGAGGTGGCCACGGGGCTGGCAATGACGGCTAAGGCCGTGGGCTTCCTGAAGCTGGTCGATGCCAGGGGCAAGTGGAACAAGAGCGGGGCCTCGGCGTTAGCTTCAGCCCTTTATAAGATCACCAGAGGTACCGTGGCCCTCCTTGTTTCAAAGGGTGACGACACGGAGCTCCTAATAATAAGGAGCGGCCACGGGGAGGCCATGAGGATAGCTGAGGAGCTCTTCAAGCAGGGTGTAATAGAGGACCTGGGAGGCCATGAGAACATAGCGTCCGGAAGGGTGAAGAAGGGCATCAGTGACAAGGAGCTCGAGGATGCCATTAGAAGGGCCTCACTGGCAGCTTTTAGGTTCGGCGGCCAGTAACCGCCAAGAGCCGTGTTAACCTATTTAACTTGTAATTTATACCTCTGCCAGAGGCTGACGGGGTAGGAAGCATGGCACAGCAGATGAAGTTCTGTCCAAGGTGTGGCACGCTAATGAGGCCAAAGTCCATTAACGGCAAGTTAGTGTTCGTTTGCCCCAAGTGCGGCTATGAGGAGGAGGCGCCCAGCAAGGCGCGCGTTGCCACCCCGCTCAGCTTCACTGAGAGGGTTGCCCACACGCCTAAGGAGAGGATAATAGTAGTCGACGCAAACGCACCACCGCCCACGGCGCAGGTTCTTAAGGGCAGCGTCAGGTGCCCCAGGTGTGGCAACGACGAAGTGCTGGCGTGGATGATGCAGACCAGGGCCGCGGATGAGCCGCCCACCAGGTTCTACAGGTGCACCAAGTGCGGCTACACGTGGCGTGAGTACGCCTAAGCCATAAGTGACCCCGCCGGGCAGCTGCTTAGGTTAATATATTTCACCCCTTAACATCTTCTACAGGTGTCTTCGCCACGGACACGGTGCAGGAAATAGTTTCATCGCTTCAAATACCTCAGTCAGAGCCCTACGTCAAGTACGCAATTGCAGTCGACTGGGGCATGCTGAGCGTTTACCTCATAGTGCTTCTCATAGCGCTCACCGCATACTCCGCAAAGAGGAGCCCGACAAAGGCCAATAACGTGGCCTTAGTAATACCTTCCGTGGCTGATGAGAAGGTCAGGGACTCGCTCATAATGTCCCTGAACCACAACAGGTTCCTGAACATTCCAATATACGTAGTGATTGATGAGGGCGCGCCTTTAGAGGGCTACCTGAAGAGCTTGAACTGGATTAACGTGGTCGTCGTACCTAAGGATTACAGAAGGGACCTGTTTGGCAAGGGAAGGGCCCTGAGATACTTTGTGGAAAACTACGTGAGGCCTGACACGTGGTATGTCTTTCTTGATGATGATAACCTTGTCCTTGACGACAGCTTCCTCTACGAGATACCTTACTATGAAAGGAGAGGCTTCGTGGCCTTTAACCCCGTCCTCATGCCCCGCAGGGGGAGGTCCTACCTGACATTTATAATGGACTTCACAAGGTTCCTTGACGACATCTCCTTCTTCAGGCTTTTCACAGGACTCGTAAAGAGGCCCTACGTGGGCCTCCACGGCGAACTGCTGGGAGTAAAGGGCTCCTTTCTGTTGAAGAGTAACGCCTTCAACGTACCCAGCAGGGTGGAGGACTACATGTTTGCCGCCGAGATCCTAAGGCTTGGGGGTCACACGTGGCAGAGCAGGACCAGGGTGAGCATACTCAGCCCCAACTCGGTGAGGGACTTCATCAGGCAGAGGAGCAGGTGGCACGCGGGAATACTCGAGAGCTGGAAGAGAGCGCCAAACTCTATGAAGCTGATGACCTTCATTAAGTCATTCCTGAGGACTGTGGGCATCATAGGCCTGTGGGTCCTTGTGCCCCTGACCCACTCCCTTCTCCTGTTACTGTTGGCGGCGCCCACCAGCGCCGCCTACTGGTTCGTGTACGTCTACGGGGTCAGGAGGGCCGGCAAGCTCAGGTATCTCCTGGCAGTGCCGGCCTTCTGGATACTTGAAGGCTTTGGGTTCATATATGGCCTCCTAAAGCTGAGGAGCAGGGACTTCGTAGTAATAGATAAGTCCATCTAGGCCTTAACTGGAGGCCGAAGGAGCTCTACTGCCTCCTTAAGGCTCTTCTCCCGGGCTGAGGGGTCCGCTTCCCCGCACGCCTCCACTATCTTGGCCAATATCTTGTATATCCTTATTATCTCGTCAGAGTGAATGTTAACCGTAGACTCCAGGCTCTTGTAGTTCGCGTTCAGTGAGTCCACCAGAAGCTCAAGGACGGAGACCACGTCCTCCACTTCCTCCTCATGATGGTGGTGATGATGCTCTTCCTCCATCTCCGAGTGCTCCCTGGCCTCGACCTCCTCAGATATTCTTTCCAGGTCCTCGCGTCTCTTTGGAAGATCCATCCTCCTCCTTCCTTTGCCGCCTTCCTCGCTCATGTAGCTTCCCTGGGGAGACGTGCCTCGGGAGGCTTAAAGTGTGTTACCGAGAGGTCAGGGCGTAGGCACCTTAGCTCTGAGTGGACGTTTTATAGCAATATAAAGGCTTCGCAACCAGATAATAGTTAGGTAGGTAACATAATGGCAGCGCCGAGGGGGCCCCCGAGGAGGGGAGAGCAGCAGGCAGAGGTGTCCCAAGTAGAGCGGAAAGCCATAATCTTGGACTACATGGAGGCCGGCTACTACCTGGACCCACACAGGTGGCACAGGGAGAAGCCGGTGGCCCAGGCAATCGGCGAGAGCAGGTTCACCCTGCTTGACGGCATTCCACTTCAGCCGGTGGAGCCCCTCGAGGAGGTCGCAGTGACCAAGGAGGTCCTTGAGACTGTGGAGGAGCCCCTCGATCCTGTTGGAAGGCACACAAGAAAGGTGAGCATACCTATGGCCTGCATTAACACCGGCGACTCTAAGAGGACCTGCCTGCCAACAGCTAAGGTTGAGCAGAGGCTGCTTGACCTCCTTAAAGTTATGGCTGGCGATGAGCTTGAGATAGTTAATTCTCCCGCCGAGTTCTCCAGGACGCTCACCAACATGGGGCTGCCCCCTAAGGCCATAGCTGCCCCGAGGACCCCCCTCACATATGAAAGCCTAACGGAGATAGCCAAGAGGAACCTGAGGGAGGCCGTAAAGTTCATAATAAAGGCTAACGAGAGGGTTTTCATAGAGTTCTTCAATAAGGCTGAGCCCATAAACATAAGGCTTCACTCCATAGAGCTCCTCAGGGGAGTGGGCAAGAAGACTCTGATGGCTATTCTGGACGCCAGGACCAAGAAGCCCTTCGAGTCCTTTGATGAAATACGCAAGCTAATAAAGGATGACCCTGTTGAAGTGCTCACCGACAAGGTCCTTGAGGAGCTAGAGGGCCGTTCAAAGTACAACCTATTTGTGATGCCCTCCACCAGCGGGGTGCCCTTCCTGGATTACCTCTCTGTCCTTGAAGGAGCCCGCAGAGAGGGCCGTAAATGAGGTACCCGAGGGACCTTGGCCAGAGGTTCCTTGTCAACAAGGATGGGGTAGGCCTCTTCCTTGAAGGCCTCAGTGGCTTTGAAGGACTTGATGTATTAGAGGTGGGCCCCGGCGAGGGCCAGCTGACTATATCAATAGCTAATGTAGCCAGGAGAGTCCTGGCAGTGGAGTTCGACCGGGAGCTTGCAGCTAGGCTCATGGCGAGGGTCCCTTATAATGTCTCTGTAGTAATCGGTGACGGAGCTAAGTACGTGCTCATAGCTAGGTCGCCAGTACTGGTCTCGAACACCCCATTTTACCTTAGCAGCTCCATAATAACCAACGCTGCCAGAAACAACAACCTGGAACTCATGGTTCTCGGACTGCAGCTTGAGGTCGCTAAAAGGGTCACGGCGCGCCCTGGAAGCGAGCTATACGGCAGGCTGTCAGTGATTTCCCAGGCCTACTTCAGGGCGCAAATTATAGGGGTAATGCCGTCGTCGTGGTTTAGGCCAAGGCCTAAGGTTGACGCCGCCGTGGTGCGGATGGTAAGGATAAGGAGGTGGGACTCCACCGGTGAGGCCTTAGAGAAGGTCACTAGGTGCCTGTTCTCTTACAGGAACAAGCTGGTTACGAAGGCCGCCCTCCGTTGTCTGGGCAGAGTGCCGGAGGACTTCAAGGGTCTTCCCTCAAGCGCCAGGGTCAGGGACCTAGCCCCAGAACAACTGATTGGTGTTGCCAGGTGTCTGAGCCTAGGTGGGCAGAAATAACTACTGCGGCTGGAAGGCTTAGGGTGGCCTTGTCCAGGTGCGTCTACGAGCCCAGCGACGACTCACTGTTAGCGATAGAAGCTATGGTAAAACTTAAGGAGATGGGGAGGACCTACGAGGCCGTGCTTGACCTTGGCACGGGCTCCGGCGTGCTTGCGTTGGCGTCTTCACTTCTTTTCCGCCCCAGAAGGCTTGCCGCCGTTGACATCTCTCCCTACGCCGTTGAGTGCGCCAGGGCAACGCTAGGCCCTGACGCGGCAGTTATACAATGCAATGGCGCCAAGTGCCTCAACAACAGATGGGACCTTGTGATACTTAACCCTCCATACCTGCCCTCGAGCGAGGTCCCTCGTGATGAGTGCGACTTCTGGGAGTTCCTGGCGTGGAGCGAGGGCACAAACCATGAAAGGCTGTGCAGGGATGCCGCTGAGGTCGGCAACGAGGTGCTTATAGTAAGGTCGTCGCTGTCCTCGTTTAATGTAGACAGCTGTCTTAGGGACGAGGGACTTCACATGGATGGAGTCTTGGCTAGCCGAAGGTTCTTTATGGAGGAGCTTCGCGTTGAACTATGGAATCGGTTCAGCGTTAAAAAATAAGGGTATTTCCCCTCTTTCGACAGGAATAGGATAATAATAGTAACAGGTTGTTAACCTGTAGGGCTTTACGCTATGCAGAGCGTGTACTCCGAAACGCAGGGCGCTGAGATAATATCGCTTGACGACATAAACGTCTCAAAGATTATAACTATAAGCGCTAAGATATCGCTGCCCGAGTCGATAGCAATAAACACCATAGCCGAGATCTGCCACGTCAGCAAGAGCTCGCTGGTAAGGGCTGCCATTGCGAGGCTCATAAGGGACTTCTACGCTGCAGCCCCTGAGTCGCTGGCCGATCCGAACAAGGGCCTTATGGCATCGGCCGTTGTTGTGGATGAACAGATATCCAGGTGCCTGGAGAGGCTCTCTAAGAAGGAACCTAAGTAATAGCTTAAGAGGAGAGGGCTTCGCAAAGGTTCCTGACTATGGCCTGAAAGACCTCGCTAACTCTCCGGGCGCCGCACTCCTTTGCGCACAGGTTCCTCTCCACAGGGTCGCTCTTGGCGCCGCACTCCTCATAGGAGCACGCCTTCTCAAGCCTCTGCCTGTCTATATAGATGACCACCAGGTTGCCCAGGTCGCTCACCTGAAGAAGCCTTCCCGCGCCGCTTACGTTTATTATCTTTAAAAGGGACTGGTAGTCGTCGAGCTTCTTGTCTATGATGAACGCCCTCGGCCCAGACGACAGGGATCTAAGGAGCCTCTCAACAAGCTGAGACTCAGGTCTAGAAACCCCTTTACAGAACCCCTCGGCCTCAGTGGGGGACAAGTCTCGTCACTTCCGGTCAGCGGTAATACCTTACATCACCGGCCTGAGTCCTGCCTTACAATAAACTTGCTCCACTGCCTGAGGTATAAGTTCATTACCATGACTTCCCTCCTGGCGGCATCAGGCTCAAGGCATCCAGTTTTAATAGTTCTGCCATCTATGGTCTCTGCCACTATCCTCTGGTACCCCTTAGGCTTACCGCAGTCCTCAACGCTGAAACTCTTCAGGAGGCCGTTCATGGCAAGGCCTTCGACCTCTATGACGCCCCTTGGAGGCTCTGGCGATTCTCCCCTGCCTTTCTTCAAGAGCGCCCCCATAACTGAGGTCAGGGCGACCCTTAAAAATTAAGGATTATAACGCGTGTGCCCCGCCTAACCGTTTGCCCATCATCTTCATCTCCCTTATGGGATCTCAGGCAACGTGAGACCGGCGGGGCCGCATAGACCTATAGAGCTTCAGGGGTGAAAACATTTCCGCTAAAGTAAAGTACTTCAGAAATTCCAGGTTGCTTTACTTAACGGCAGGAGCGCTGGGCTGCGGCTTAGCATTTTCATGAAAAACTTAAAGTTAGGGGTACTCTTGTTTGAGAGGGCTACATTTGAGCTCCGAGCACCCTGCCATAAAGGCTATGAAGGAGATCTCCGAGTTCGCGATTAGAGCTGCTGAAGTAATAGATGTCAGCGAGGTCGACAAGATGGTTGACATATTGACCGACGTCTACCGCAGGAAAGGTAAGGCTTTAGTGATGGGCGCCGGCCGCAGCGGCCTCGTGGGCAAGGCCTTTGCCATGAGGCTCCTCCACCTCGGCTTTAACTCATACGTGCTCGGTGAGACCATAGTGCCCAGCATATCCAAGGGCGACGTGGCCATAGCCATCTCAGGCTCCGGCAGAACAGGCCTAATAGTTGACGCCGCTGACGCCGCCAAGAAGGTGGGCGCCTATGTAATAGCAATAACTACTTTCCCTGAGAGCCCCCTGGGGAGCATAGCTGACCTGGTCGTCAGGATACCTGGGAGGTCTAAGATAAGCAAGATGGATGACTACTTCGCGAGGCAGATACTTGGACTTCACGAGCCCTTGGCCCCTCTGGGCACGCTCTTTGAGGACACGGCCATGCTGTTCCTTGACGGCGTCGTCTACTACCTCATGATAAAGCTTAACGTGAGCGAGGAGGAGATGAGGAGCAGGCATGCGAACGTCGAGTTCTAAGTGATGGCCTTGAGGCTCAGGCTAGTGGCCGTGGGCATAGAGGGGCCCGTGAACCTGGGCTACATCTTCAGGCTCTCGGAGAACTTTGATGTAGACGAGCTCTACCTGGTGTCTCCCACCGCCAGCATAGCGGAGTCCCTCAGGTGGGCCGCCAGGGCCTCAGACATGGCCTGGAAAGCGACTGTCGTGGGAAGCCTTAAGGAGGCCTTGAGGGACGTCGAGCTGAGCGTGTGCACCTCAGACGAGGGCTCCGCCAGGGACCTGCTGAGATCGCCTGTCCTGCCTGAACAGGCTGCTGAGCTGATGAGCGCCAGGAAGGGCACCGTGGCCCTGGTTGTCGGGAGGGAGAGCGTTGGCCTCACAAGGGATGAGCTGGCCCAGTGCGACCTCCTCTGCACCATACCCGCGTCGCCAAAGTACACCGCGCTGAACGTATCCAACGCCACCGCCATACTCCTTTACGAGATTTACAAGGCCAGGGAGAGGTCGCCTGAGTACGAGCCCCCGAGCAGGAAGACCATTGCACTTGCTGAGGCCTACGCAAGGTCGCTGGCCGCAGCAGTTGGCAGCGGCGAGGACGACCCGGGCCTCTCGGTTAGGAGGCTGCTCTCTAAGGCCACAGCGGCCGAGGCGAGGCACCTCCTGAACCTGCTCAGCAAGGCCTGCTCGTCGCTTGGCTGCAGGGACTTGGCAAGGAAGAAGCTGGAGGAGCTATGCGGGGGCCCCTGCGAGGAGGCCTAGACCTCGAAGTAGACCTTCCTCGCCTTCTGAAGTCTGTCCAGGTAGGAGCCCTCCTTGTTTATCCTTGGCCTGCCGCTCTCCTTCTCCTGCCTCATAGTTATGCCCAGCTGCGAGAGCAGCTCATTCATGCTGGCCCTTAGCGGCGCTGGCGAGGACGCTATTCCATGGACTCCTGGGGTGCCGCTGAACACCATCGCCCTGTTGCTTATCATGGCTATCATCATTATGTCGTGCTCTGCCACGAAGGCTGCAGCCTTCCTTGTCTCGGTGAGCCTCCTTATTATTTTGCCAACAGCGAGCCTCTCCTCCACGTCAAGGTGTGCTGAGGGCTCGTCGAGCAGGTAGAGGTCCGCCTCCCTGCTCAGTGACATAGCTATGGCCAGCTTCTGCATCTCCCCTCCGCTCAGCTCCCTTGCCTCCCTGTCAAAGAGCCTGTGGAGGCCCAGCTTCTCAGTGAGCTCTATGTAAAGCCACGTGCCGGTCGTAACGGCCTCTGGGTTAACGCTCCTGAGGACGTCAGCCACCGTCATGCCCTCCGGGAAGAAGTCGGGTCCTATATACTGGGGCTTGTAGCTCACCTTGAGTTCCCTGTAGGAAAACGGCACTCCCTCGTCGGCCTTGAGCTCGCCCGTTAGGTACCTTATGAAGGTCGTCTTACCTATCCCGTTAGGCCCCGTCACGGCTATAACTTCTCCCCCGTTGATATAGCCTGGCATCACGTCAAGCGTAAAGTCCCCAAGCCTTACCCTGGCCTGGGTCCACTCAAGGTACTTGTACTCCGCCTCCTGCTGGGCGGCCTGGACGGACCTGCTGAACATTATTGGCGTGCTCCTTATCCTCATGTTCTCCGACTGCAAGTAGCCATCAAGGAAAGCGTTTATGCCGACCCTGACCCCGTAGGGCTGCGACACTATGCCGTAGACCCCAGGCTCGCCATAGAGTATGTGAACGTTGTCGCTCAGGTAGTCCAACATAGCGAGGTCGTGCTCTACCACCAGGAAGTACTTGCCTGGCTTCACCTCAGACCTTATGAGCCTTGAGACCCTCACCCTCTCCCTTACGTCAAGGTAGCTGCTGGGCTCATCAAACATGTAAACGTTTGCGTCCTTGCTCAGCGTGGCAACTATGACCATCCTCTGCAGCTCGCCGCCGCTCAGGTTTCTCACGTCCCTGTCCCATAAAGTGTCCAGGCCTACCTCCTGGGCCAGGTCCCTGGCGACCCCCCTCTCATCTGCACGCTTAAGGAGCTCCCCCACGGTCCCCTTCAGGTACCTGGGCACAAGGTCTATGTACTGGACCTTGTGGGCCACCGAGAGCTTTCCATCGTAAAGCTTCTGCAGGTAGGTCTGTAACTCGCTGCCCCTGAAATGTCTTAGAACCTCCTCGGCTGGCACCTCCTTAACGTCGGTCCTGCCGAGGTTAGGCATCAGCTCACCGGCAAGTATCTTCAGGGCAGTTGTCTTGCCGACGCCGTTCTTGCCCAGGAGCCCTATGATCTGCCCGTCCTTAGGTATTGGCAGCCTGAAGAGCTTGAAGCCGTTAACGCCGTACCTGTGGACGGCCTCCTCGCTGAGCTCCTCGGGCAGGTTAACTATAGCTATGGCGTCAAAGGGGCACGCCTTGACGCAGAGGCCGCACCCTATGCAGACGTCCTCATGAATTACCGGCCTTGCCCTGGCCTTAGTGTCGGCCTCGATAGCTACGTCCTTCTTACTCTTGTTTATGGGGCACACCGAAATACACTGATAGCTACATCGCTTAGGCTTGCACTCGTCGCTGTCTATTACAGCTATCCTTGTCATAAGCGACCCTTAGCTAAAGGGCGGCTGAGACCTTAAAACTTAAACTCAAACCTTTCTCCTGGCTTCAGAACTACAACCTTGGTCGGCAGCCCCCTTGACGTCACCATCCTTGCGAACTCCTGGGGGTCGCCGTAGAGCACTGGGAAGGTGCCGTAGTGCATCGGTATGGCCACCTTAGGCCTTATTAGCTCCACGGCCTTGGCGGCCTCGTTGTGGTCCATCGTAAAGTGGCCGCCTATGGGCAGCATGGCGATGTCGGGCTTGTAGAGCTCGCCTATGAGGCCCATCTCAGCTGTGATGCCGGTGTCGCCAGCGTGATAAAGGGTCCCCTCGCCCGTTATTATTACCGCGCCGACCGCCGAGCCGTGAGTGCTCGTGTGGTTGGCGGGCACCAGGGCCACCCTTATGCCTCCCTCCAGTACCATAGGGCCTCCCATGTTGCCTCCAATGGCCCTTGACTCGTCACCTATCTTCTCAGCGACGAAGTTGGCTACCTCATAGGTGCTGACAACTTTAGCCTTAGGGTTGTTCTTCATAATCTCAAAGGTGTCGCCCAGATGGTCATCATGATCATGCGTCAAAATTATGTAGTCCACCCCCGTTATGTCACTTGGCTTCACCGGCGAGAGGGGGTTCGTGAGCCATGGATCAATGAGTATCTTCTTTCCAGAGGCGTTAATCTCAAATGCAGAGTGCCCATAATAGACTAGGTACCCCATGCCTGGTCCCACTGGCGCTGTCAGAGGTTGGAGAGGATAAAAGCAAATACCTATGTGTCTCTACTTATAGCCTTCCCAGGGACCCCGCAGCGCGAGGGTTAGCCTTTGATAAGCCAAGAGGAGATCTCTAGGATTCTGGAGGCTGGCCGCATAGGCGCTGAGGCCAGGGAGCTTGGAGCCTCGCTGGTGAAGCCAGGCGCCAGCGCAAGGGAGATCTGTGACGAGGTGGAGTCACTTATCATTAAGAGGGGGGCGAGGCCAGCTTTTCCGTGCAATTTCTCCGTTAACGAGGTTGCGGCGCACTATTCGCCCGGCATAGATGACGACGTCAGGGTGCCCGACAAGGCTGTCGTAAAGGTGGACGTGGGAGCCTCCGTTGACGGGTACCTCTCCGACACTGCTGTGACGGTGGCCATAGGCAGCGAGTCCTTCCAGCAGCTGGCCCTCGCGGCCAAGAGCGCCCTCGACAGGGTGGCTGAAGTTATGAAGCCTGACGTAAGGGTTTACGACATAGGCAAAACCATAGAGAGCGTCATAAAGTCCATGGGCTTTAAGCCCGTGAGGAACCTGACAGGCCACACAATAGAGAGGTATACCCTTCACGCTGGCCTCTCAGTCCCTAACTATGCGGAGAGGGCGCTCTTCTACCACAGGCTGAGGCCTGGGACCCAGGTCGCAGTGGAGCCCTTTGCCACCACTGGGAGGGGCCTCGTGATTGACGGGCCCAGGGCGTATATATACTCCGCCACGGGCAACAGACCCCAGAGGATTTCAGAGGCCGCAAGGCAGCTCCTTGAGTACATACTTTCCCATTACGGCACGCTGCCATTTGCCAAGAGGTGGCTCTACCCGGAGTGGAAGCGCAAGGAAATAGAGGCCGGACTTGTCGAGCTCATTAAGGCGAGGGCCCTGGTCGAGTACCCAGTCCTCATAGAGGCCTCCAGGGCCCCTGTATCGCAGTTCGAGCATACCTTCGTAATAACCCGCGATGGAGTGATAGTTGCCACGAAGCTGTGACCTTAGTTGCTATAGTTTAAAAGCTTCTGCAGTTTTCCGCTAACCGGAGAGAAAAGAAAATGGCCACCAACGCGTTGGCCACTTGGATAACTGTGGGCGTCAACATTCTGTGGATAGCACTCCTATTCCTATGGCTGACGGGCCTGGGCAACTGGATTCAGGTCTACTGGTACAGGGCCGACATAAGGTCAAAGCTTAACCTCCTGGGGGGCCTCGCGGACGAGGCTAAGAAGGCGACCTTGGACTTCATGAACAAGAACAACGCTAAGGACGCCGCTTCCCTGCTTGACAGGCTGACCGACTTCTTTACAATAGATCCTGTGTCGGTAGAGCCCACGGACATCATAAGCAGGATGAGGCACCTGCTTAACATCAGAGACATGAGGTTTAAGGACTCGTTCATAGAGGCCATGCCCAACTCTGACGACGTCACCAGGAGCATAGCCTCCACGGCTGCTGAGATAACTTCGGCGCTAAACTTCATCTATAAGTACGTGAGGCACCTCCTGCTCTTCAGCGAGAAGACAAAGAACTGGTACCTGATACTTCAGCTGGAGATATTCATGCCCCAGATAGTGCAGCTGGCGCAGACCTACAGGAGGGCCCTGGACGACTTCCTGACCAAGGTGCCAGTGGGCGACGGCGCCGGCCCCATGGTGGCGATGAGGCTTGCAGGGCCTGACGCGAAGTGGAGGGAAGTTACAGAGGACACGGTGGTCACAGAGACTAACTTCGAGGGACGCAACTTAATACTTGTCAAGGCCAAGGGGCCCGCGTCCACTGTCGGGAGGCCAGGCGAGGCGGCGGAAAAGGTGATAAGGGAGGCCATAGCGCAGGGCAGGAAGGTCTCACTCATGATAACAGTCGACGCGGCGCTGAAGTTCGAGGGGGAGGCCACAGGTGACGTTGCCGAGGGAGTCGGAGCCGCAATAGGGGACCCTGGCCCCGAGAAGATAAGGTTCGAGAGGGTGGCCACGGAGTATAACATACCTCTGAGGGCCGTGATCGTTAAGATGGGCATGGACGAGGCCATACTTGCCATGAACCAGGACATATATAATGGCGTTGAGAAGGCCGTGGAGAGGGTCAAGCAGATCATCAGGAGTGAGAGCAGGGAGGGTGACACTGTAGTGATAATAGGGGTTGGCAACACCGCGGGGGTGGGCCAGTGATGAACACCCTACAGTATTACATGCTGATGTTCCTCATAGTACTGTTAGCTGCGACTACTGCGATGACAATAAAGCAGATGAACGACATAAAGAAGTTGCAGGAGCTCAGGAAGAGGCCTAAGATAGTCACTGTGGAGCAGTGCGGGGGTTCCACGAGCACTAGAGACTTCAGGGAAGGGGACTACGTGGGCCTCGTCACGGGCTCCTGCTCTGACGGAACGCCCAGGAGGATAATAGGGATATACGCGATCAAAGAGGAGAGCAAGAAGCGGGGAGGTCTCTAGTCCTGGTGATCGCGTAATAAGGGCTCCTGATTGTATAGGGCTAGGTGGGAGTTAGCTTTGCGAGACATACTATCATGGGAGGTCTGTGACATCTGCGAGAGAAGGGTGCCTACAAGGCTGTGCCGCGTCGACAGCAGGGTGCTCAGGGTCTGCGACGAGTGTTTGATCACCCTCCAGGGGCTCCTATCGTGCGGCTCCGTGGGAGGGGCTACGACAGCCCGCAGGCCAAGAGAGCTAAGCGTCAATGAGGAGCTCCTGAGCTCCCTAAAGGAATCCCATAGCAAAGAAGAAAGGAAGTACACAAGGAGGAGGGCCTACCGCTCCAGGGAATCTTAAGGGAGCCCTAACTTAACCCAACAAAACGTGATTTACCTCTCGGAATTAAACCTGTGGCTCAGCCAGGGCCTGCTGCCAGAGAAAAACTTTTATAGAAGTAATCTCACGATAGCTTATTGAGAGCTATACCGGTGGTGAATTATGGCGGCAGCCCAAGGGATACCCGTGCTGATACTCAAGGAGGGGACTCAGAGGTCTTACGGCAGGGAGGCTATGAGGAATAACATACTGGCTGCCCAGGTCCTGGCCGAGATGCTTAAGACAAGCCTCGGACCTCGCGGCCTAGATAAGATGCTAATAGACTCGTTCGGCGACGTCACAGTAACTAACGATGGCGCCACTATAGTTAAGGAGATGGAGGTCCAGCACCCCGCCGCCAAGCTCCTAGTTGAAATAGCTAAGGCCCAGGACGCTGAGGTGGGTGACGGCACTACCAGCGTCGTAGTCCTCGCCGGGGCTCTGCTGGAGAAGGCCGAGGCCCTCCTGGAGCAGAACATACACCCGTCAATCATAATCGACGGCTACACCAAGGCCATGAACAAGGCCCTTGAGATCCTGGACAAGATAGCCATGCCCGTCGACGTGAACAATGACGAGAACCTCAGGAAGATAGCCTACACCACCATAGGCAGCAAGTACGCGGGCCAGGGGCCTGAGAAGGACAAGATGGTCGACCTGGCAGTTAGCGCCATAAAGATAGTTGCCGAGCCCAAGCCCGAGGGCGGCTTCAACATAGACCTTGACAACGTTAAGATAGAGAAGAAGAAGGGAGAGAGCCTAATGGACTCCGTGCTCGTCAGGGGCATAGTCCTCGACAAGGAGGTCGTTCACCCAGGCATGCCAAGGAGGGTCGAGCACGCAAAGATAGCCGTGCTCGACGCCCCGCTTGAGATACAGAAGCCTGACATAACAACAAAGATAAGGGTAAGCGACGTCGACCAGCTCGACTCGTTCCTAGATGAGGAGACCAAGATACTTAAGGACATGGTAGACCAGATAGCCGCCACCGGCGCCAACGTGGTGATAACCCAGAAGGGAATTGACGACGTGGCCCAGCACTTCCTGGCGAAGAAGGGAATACTTGCCGTCAGGAGGGCTAAGAGGAGCGACATAGAGAAGCTGGCCAAGGCTACCGGTGCCAAGATAGTGACCAGCGTGAAGGACCTCAAGCCTGAGAGCCTGGGCTACGCCGACCTCGTCGAGGAGAGGAAGGTCGGCAATGATAAGATGGTCTTCATAGAGGGCGCCAAGAACCCCAGGAGCGTGACCATACTACTCCGCGGAGCCAACGACATGCTACTTGACGAGGCTGAGAGGAACCTTAACGACGTGCTCCACGCCCTGAGGAACATAATGAGGGAGCCAAAGATAGTGGGCGGCGGAGGGGCCCCAGAGGTTGAGATTGCCATGCAGCTCAGGGACTACGCCGCCACCATAGGAGGCAAGGAGCAGCTTGCCATAGAGGCCTTCGCAGACGCCCTTGAGACCATACCGAGCGTGCTGGCCGAGAGCGCCGGCATGGACCCGCTGGACACCGTGATGCAGCTCAGGTCCCTGCACAGCAAGAAGCTCACGTTCGCTGGCGTTGACGTACTTAACAGCAAGGTTGCAGAGAACATGCTAGACATAAACATTTACGAGCCTCTGCTGGTCAAGAAGCAGGTAATAAAGGGAGCCTCTGAGGCTGCCATAGCCCTGCTTAAGATAGATGATCTCATAGCTGCGGCGCCGCCGAAGGAGGAGAAGAAGGGCAAGGAGGGCGAGGAAAGCTCCTCAAGCGGCGGCAGCGGGAGCAGCGGCTTAAGCTCTTAGATGTCGTCTGAACTACCCTCGTAACTCTACTCTTATCTTATGTTATATTATATTTATGTTTATTTATTTCAATAACCAGGCAGCTCCTTGCAGCTCCTTCTTTAACTCGATGACCCCCTCCCTTAATAGCCTTCCCTTCCCCGTTCAGGGTGGATGAAGTCCGTTGGGGAGCTCCATCGACATGCTTAACCCCAAGCTGAGGGCAGCCATAGAGTCCCTCGGCTACAGGGGCCTTCTTCCCATACAAGAAAAGGCCATACCTGTGATATTAACAGGTAACAACACCCTGGTTATCTCCCCAACGGGCAGCGGCAAGACTGAGGCCGCGGTCTTTCCAGTAGTGTCAATGATGCTTGAGCGCTTCAGCCCAGGAGACGGCACCGTTAAGGCCATCTATATAACCCCGCTTAGGGCGCTTAACAGGGACGTAACGCTGAGGATCTCTAGGATCGTCGAGTCCGTCGGCTTCACGATATCGCTTCGCCACGGGGACTCCACGAGCACCATAAGGAGGAGGTTCCTGCAGAGCCCCCCTGACTTCATGGTGACCACGCCTGAGAGCCTCAACCTGCTCCTTACGGTTGCTAAGGGCAGGGACCTCTGGTCGTCGGTCTCCTTTGTCATAGTTGACGAGATTCAGGAGATGCTTGACAATAAAAGGGGGGCTGAGCTCTCCGTGGTGTTGGAAAGGCTGGAGGAGGCCTCCAGGAGCAGGATCCAGAGGGTCGGCCTCTCCGCGACGCTCTCCGAGAAGTCTAAGAGGGAGGCGGCGTCGCTCCTGGCCTTCAACAGGCCAGTCAACATAGTTGAGGACAAGGGGGAGAGAAGGTATGTAATTACTGTGGACGTAGTGAGGGGCAAGGGCCAGGACGAGTTCCAGGAGGCCGCCAGGAGAATAGCTGAGATAGGTGAAAGGGAGAGCGGCTCAGTGCTCGTCTTCACAAACACGAGGTCCGTGGCAGAGAAGCTAGCATCGCTCATAGGGAACATCGCTGGCAGTGACAACATAGCTGTACACCACGGAAGCCTGTCCAGGAGCGTGAGGGAGACGGCAGAGGCCAAGTTCAGGGAGGGCAAGGTAAAGCTGATGGTCGCCACCTCAAGCATGGAGCTTGGCATAGACATTGGGTCCGTTAACCACGTTGTTCAGTTCATGTCACCAAGGGAAGTAATAGCCATGACCCAGAGGGCGGGGAGATCTGGCCACGTCTTCGGGGGGACGAGCAGGGCCACGATAGTTACTTTTGACAACGTCTTTGAGGTCCTTGAGTCCACCTCAATAGCTAGGAGGACCGAGAGGGGGGAACTCGAGGACCTCAGCTTCCCGCGCAGCCCGCTTGATGTGCTAGCCCACCAGATGACTGCAATGCTAGTTGAGGGGTCGGCGGACGACATTAGGAGAGTGCATGAGGTAGCTGCAAGGGCCGCGCCGCTGGCCCACGTCTCCCTTGATGACGTTAGGAGGGTTGCCGAGCACCTGGACTCCGTGAAGGTCATTAAGTTCGATCCCGAGACGGGGGAAATTAAGAGGTCGAGAAGGACCTTTAAGTACCTCTACGAGGTTTCGATGATACCTGACGAGATAAACTTCAAGGTTTACGACATATCCTCCACGAACCTCGTTGGCGAGGTCAGTGAAAGGTTCGTGGAGGTCGCAATGCTAACCAGCGGGAGCACGAAGTTCCGCTTCACCCTGGCCGGGAAGGTGTGGGAGGTCGTTAACATAGACTATGACAGCGAGAGGATAGACGCTAAGCCTGTCGGTGAGGCTGAGGGCGCGATACCTATATGGGAGGGGGAGCTCATACCCGTTAGCTCAAAGGTTGCCAGGGAGGTCTGCAGCATACTGAGCTTCTCTATGATGGAGCCCGAGAAGGGCCTTGAGCTGCTGAGGTCCAAAGGCATTGATGAGGAGACCGCCAACAGAATTGTGAGGGTTGCCGAGGAGAGCCGCAAAACGTGGGGCACGGTACTGACGTACAGCGAGCCCGTAGTGGAGGAGTCTAAGGGGGTCAGCATACTTTACGCCTGCCTCGGCAGCAAGGGCAACCTGATGCTCGCGCTCCTCATATCTAAGGCCCTGGAGAGCAGGATGAAGGTCTGGTTCGACTACATACCTTACGCCATAGTGTTCTCATCGCCATCGGGCGTCCCCGCGGAGGCTATAAAGGACGCCCTTGAAAAGCTCAAGTCACTTGACCAGGCGGAGCTTGTAGCCATGAGCTATGACGCCGTCAGGTCAACGCCCCTGTACATAGCTAGGTTCCTGCAGGTCGCTAAGAAGCTGGGCGTGATCGACCCTGACGCCAGGATCTCGCTGGAGCAGGGCAGGAAGGCCATGGAAGCCTACAGGGGCTCAATAGTTGACGAGGAGACCCTGAAGGAGATAGCCTTTGATAAGCTGGACCCCTCTGCAGTACATGAATTCCTCTCAAACCTCAGGGAGGTCCACGCGGTGAGCTCCTCAGCTCCGTCACCGCTCTTCAAGGAGGTCTTAAATAACCCCTACCTCAGGAGGGAGCTGGCCACCAACATAAAGGAGGTGGCGATAGACTACATAGCTGAGGGCCTCAGGAGGGCCGCGCTTTCAAAGGAGGCGCTGTTCCTCTGCACGGCCTGCGGCAACGCCTGGAGGGCCAGGGTCTCTGACATAGGTGATTCCATCAGGTGCCCCAGGTGCGGCGCCATGATGATCGCCCCCCTGCCTGCCACTGAGTGGGGAGAGGAGGCCGCCGCAAAGTACGCCGCCTGGAGGAGAGGGTCCCTCAAGAAGCCCAACAACGACGAGAGGAAGCTAATAAAGGAGGTCCAGGAGAGGGCGATACTTTACATAAACTACGCGTCCCAGGGCCTGGGCAGGTACGTGGTCGAGGCCCTCATGACCTCCGGCGTGGGCCCAAGGGCCGCCAAGAAGGTCATGCAGGAGTACTTCAAGGGAGGGGAGCAGGCGTTTTACAAGGCCCTGCTCAAGGCTAAGGAGGAGTACCTTGTCTACAAGAAGTTCATAGATAATAAAGCTGAGAACAAAAGGGAGCAGCCTCAAGGTCACGGCTAATTTTAAATATCCCAGGTCCCATATGGTACCAAGGTGCCGCGGTAGTATAGCCCGGCCCAGTATGCAGGCCTCTCGAGCCTGTGACCCGGGTTCAAATCCCGGCCGCGGCACCACCCTCACGTCAAAATGACGTGGCTAGCCCAGCAGTCGTTCGTCATAATTTAAAGTCATAGAGGTCCAGCCCTTTTATTTCTCCTGCAGCACCTTACCGGTGAGCAGCCAATTATGGCGATACCGGCATGGATGCCAGGGACTTTAATAAGCTGCTCATTTCATTAATTGGATTTAACCTAACAGTGCTCTCAGTCATGGTCTATGGAGCTGACGGCACGGACGTTAACATAGGTAGCTTCGTGGGGTACCCCTTCCCCTACTATGTTCCCTATCCAGCTGCCGCGGCAATAGCATTCCTGCTCTTCGCGACGGGCATCAGCATGATGCTGCTGTCAGGAGTTGTAGTTAACAGAGGGCTGGAAAACAAGGTGGTGCTAATCTCGGCGATAATAGCCGGGGCCTCGGCCTTCACGACTCTTCTGACATATTTACACGGTAAAATAATAGTAAGCGGGGGCCGTGAGGACTCCTATATAATTCAGTTGGAGTCCGCCAAGGAACTGCTCAAAGGCCTGAACCCCTACTTGGTTAATTACTCAAGCGTCCTGCTATCGAGGACCGCCGTAAACAAGTTGACGCTTATCTACAAGGCGGGACCCCCATATAATGCCTCTCACGCCGTGGGCTTCGTTTCGTCGCTCGACTATCCAGCGTTCTCCTTCATTTACTACATTCCGGCTGTGCTACTGCGGATACCAGGTAATGTCTGGGACTCGGCAGTCCTCGGGGCCGCACTGGCAATTTTATATTTAAGGCTCAAGCAGGCTGGAAGGGACATCTTCCCCTTAGTAGTGGCGTCGGGAGCGCTTTACATGATAATGGACCCAGCGACCTTTGATCCCATAACTGGCTGGCTTGCGCCGGCCATTCTAATGGTTGCGTTCGCAGATAATCCAGTGATAGCTGGAGTCATGATAGGCCTTGCAGCCTCATACAGGCAGTACGCGGCTGCTCTGGCCTTCGTCTATTTTCCGCTGTCGCTTCGAAGGCTTGGCAGGTCAAGGACCATGAAGGGCGCCCTCTCAATGTTAGCTACCGCCGCCATAATTAACCTGCCTTTCCTTGTCAGCTCCCCGCGCGTTTTCATAAGTGGTGTCCTGCTCCCAGCAAGACTTGACCTGGACCTGGAGGGCTTCGGCATCTCAAGCGTCTACTTCATATCACACCTGACGTTGCCAAGGTTGTGGCTTGAGGTCACAGCATTCGCAACCCTTATGGTGGGTTCGGTGCTTACTTACTCATTTTATGATGAGCTGGAGGCCACGGCATTCGTCTTTCCAGCGCTTGCCTTCTTCATTTATCACGCCCCCTTTACTCCTACTGGCTCTGGTTCCCCTTCGTTGGACTTCTAGCATCGCTCGCTAACGTGAAGGGCGATGGCAGTTCTTTGATTAGGTCCATTTCGTTGGAGGGCCTGGGCATAGCTTCAACTATAGCAGCCATTTCAATTTATGCCAGCGGGGTGCTGAGTCTACTTACTATTGCTGTACTTTTGATGTCATTAACCATGACGGCCCTGCTGCCGCGGGCCGGGGGCCTCTTAAGGTCTAAAGGGTCGCTGGACGTTATGATCGCCACGCTCGTGTTGCCCATGGGCCTAGGCCTTGTGGCCCTCGTCGCAAGGAACTACATATCATGGCCCGTCGTCATGGTCTCAAGGGTGGCCAGCGGGCCGCCCGCTTTAATCTATGACCTAAGCAGTGGGCTGCCGTTGGCCTTCAGATCCTTTGAGTACGGTACGCTTTGGCCTTCTAAAGCAGCTGGCCTTCCTCTGACTTTAGCTCTGGTGGCCTCAATGACCAGCGCCCTCGCTCTGCTCTCGGCTATGCTCTTCGTGTCTACACACAAAGATAACCTTACGCTGCTACGCGCCGCCGCCCTAATGGACGGCGCCGCCGCTATACCATTATTGACTTCTGGGCCCCTGACGTCACTCGCCGCCTTAATTGTAGTCATAGCTATGGCCCTTTACGTTAGCAGGGGGCATCGCAGCATAGTGGCTTCACTCATGCTGGGAGCGGCCACATTCCTTACCCCTGCAGCTCTGTCCCTGTGGATAACTGGCGTAACCGCTAAGGTTAGAGGGGGGCGTGACCGCATGATTAATGCCATAACCTATGCGATCTCCGCGGCCATAAGCATCGCCATAGGAGTACATTTTAACGTGTCGTGGATCCTTGAACTGTCAAGCCTTCCGTTGGCCCTCATCTCATTAGTCCTAGCCGTTGCACTTCCATTAGCTTACATAGCCGCCTCGCGCGCCAATAGAACCGCCCCCCTCATCGCTGCTATACCATCAGCAGTATTAGGTCAAGGAATCGTTGCAGCGTCGCTAGCCATGGCGTCACTGCTTGACTAAGCCGTTCAGGACCAACGCTATATCTACTACAGATCCCCCGGCCCGCCTGAGGTTACTTAGGCATATGGGACACATGGCTATGGCCACGTCAGAGGCCTCCCTGAGCTCCCTAACCCTCCTCGCAGCTATGGCCTCGGCCAGGCCGGGCGAGAGGGATTCCACTGGCCCGCCGCAGCACGAGGTCCTGGTGCCATGATTCCTTGGCTCCACCAATGAGACGCCCGCCCCCTTAAGCAGCGACCTGACCCTGTCGGCGAGCCCCAGGTCCCTAGCATATATACATGAGTCGTGAATGGTGGCTTTAATCTGGGTGGACGGCTTAGGTTTGACCACCTCTAAGTAGCTGACAACTTTAACGTCAAGGCCTACGAGCTCCCTGTAGTGCATCAGGGTGAGGGTCGTGTGCGGATCTATGGTTATTACAGCCTCTACTTCCCCCTCGGACTCTATGGCCTTAGCTACCTTCGTCGCGTGCTCCATGAGGCCGTCAGCTATCCCATAGTCAAAGAGCAGGGCGCCGCTGTACATGTCTGAGACCTCAGGGTCGTACATGAAGTCTACCTGCGAGTTGACCAGCAGCGAGGCTATAGACCTAAGGATCCTGTTATATTCTTCCACCTCGTGGGGGTCGGGCCTGACAAGCCCCTGAAGGTAAGAGGGCCTCAGCTTCGCGAGTCTTTCAGCAACGTCAAGCAGGTTAGATAGTCCCCGTGACTCCATGAGGCTGAGGAACCTCACCGTCGCATTGATGTAGGGCACCAGCTGATAGAGGGCCCCCGTGAACAGGAGATACCTGCCGCCCCCTCTCTTCAGGTCGAGGCCCCGCGACCACTGTGAGGCGAAGCCGGGCGGCGCTGGCACAGGGTAACCTGTGAGAAGAGTGTACGTTCTCATGAACCTGAGGACAGAGGAAATCTTAAGCCCCCTCATCTCGTTCTCACCGCCGCGTTAGAGCTAATCACGGAGTCGCCCCACAGCATTGTCCTGGCCATCCTCATTAGGTCCCCAACCCTGATCCTGGCAGGGCATACTGTTGAACAGGCGTTGCATAGCAGGCAGCTGTAGAAACTTGACAGCACCTCGTCGCTTAGGCTCGCGCGGCCCTCCAGGAGCTCCCTCAGCAGGGTGACCCTGCCCCTGGGACCGTAGCCCCTGTGCGGCCCAAAGGGCTGGGTAGGACACACGCTCTCGCAGAAGCCGCAGTACACGCACTTGTTGGCCTCGCTTAGCAGCTGGTCCCTGTAGCTCAAGCGCCCTCTTGTCTTACAGTGGCCTCGCCCCTATTCACGCTTCCGTACTGTCGACCGCCAGGGATTCATACCATGCTCACAGGTATGTTGTCCGGGGTCACGGCCCTCCTAGGCCTTAGCCCCAGCCTCCTGAGCTGCTCCTCAACGTGCCTGTAAAGTATGACGTACTCCCAGTCCACGTCAGCAAGCCTCTCATCTATTGAGGTGAGCCTCCTCACGAAGTCCCTTATGGAGTTGTCGTCGCTGAAGCCTATCATGGCAGCCGCGTAGACCTCCCTGCCGGGCTCCAGGCCGGCCGAGACCAGGTTCTCAATGGCCCTGAACTGAAGCTCAAAGAACTCAGCCCTGGCCCCCGTGAGCCTGTGGAACTCCTCCGCGTTGGCCCCCTTGAACGACACCCTGACCACGACGTTCGGGTGGGCTGCGAGATCCTTGGCGTATGACGGGTCATTTCCTATCAGGAGGCCGTTGGTCTCAAGTATGAAGGTTATCCCCCTCTCGTCAAAGAGCTCTATTAGGTCGAGCAGGTGCCTCCTGCTTATGGTGGGCTCCGCGCCGCTCAGCCTGACCTGCGTGAAGCCCTTGGACTTGGCTATTGAGTATATGGCATTGAAGGCCTGCTGAGGCGTCATAAATTTACCAAGGGAGACGTTGTCCCTGAAACGCCAGCTCCAACAGAAGCCGCACGAGAGGTCGCAGCCTATGACGTCGCCGGTGGCTATGCCGCCATACCACCTATCAGCCCTGAACCTATAGTATAACCTCTGCTCCACGTCGTTAACCTCCCTCGTGACCAGCCTCCTGACGGCCTCAGCCCTCTGAAGGGGATCGTAGCCCTCCTGGCTCAACCCCGCTCGCTTGCCTGTACTGTGTTGACGGTGGCCTAAACGCCTGAAGTTTGAACCGCGACGGCTAAAGGCCGCGGAACTGCTAGCCCTAATTACCTTTCCTAGACCCAGACATGGTGGATGTGGAACTTGCCCAGGGGCAGAAGGAAACAGCGCGCAGAGGAGCCTCAGGACGCTGCCGCCGCCCAGAGAAGGCGCAGGTCTTCAGCTGTCAAGAGGGGCACCAGCGAGGAGGACGTGAAGGCCATTGCCGAGTCCCTGTCCTCAAGGCTGATACCGACCTTAGGGCTTGACCTGATAGGCCTGCAACCTGCTGACATAAAGGACCTTGTATACTCAATTGTAAGCTCTCTGGCTGAGTCCAGGTCCTCCAAGTTAACTGAGGAGGCTGCCATGAAGAGGATAGTGGCCATGAGGGACAACGTACTTAAGGCGGTGTCGGCATCGCTGCTCTCAAGGGGGCAGCACCTGACCAGGGAGCAGCTGGAGTTCATAGTTGCCTATGCGCCCGAGATGGCTGGCAGGGCGGCCCCCTACCTGTACAGGGAGGCCCTAAGGCTGAAGGCGGACGACATAATTGACAGCCTTAGGTCCCTCTGGTCCCAGTACGGTAACCCAACGCCTGTCGAGTGCCCCAGGTGCGGGTTCAGGGCCGTGACCCCAGACCTCACCTGCGCGGTCTGCGGCGCTGAGCTCAGCGAAGGTGAGATTAAGAAGCACATTGAGCTCGAGAAGGTCCTCGAGTCCCTGGCGACGAGGCTTCACCCAAGGCTAATAGAGGAGATAGTGTCTGCCGGCTACGTAGTGCTTGATGATGACGTGAAGCCCCCCAGCCTCGCCCCCAAGCAGGGCTACGCGCTGACCCTGCACCTGAACAGGTCTGAGAGGGAGCTCCTGCAGAGGCTCCTTAATAGCCAGGGCCAGGCCCAACGGGCCGGGGACCAACATTTACCCTCAGGCCCTCAAGTCCCATAGCCTTGCAGTACCTGCACACGCCCCCCTCTGAGGCGCCGCCGCAGACCGGGCATGTAGATGTAACTGAGGCCGCTAAGCGCTCTATGAGCTCTTCAGAGCTGTGGTCCAGCTCCGGCCTCCCGGCCACTGAGAGGTAAATGCCCTTAACCGTAATCGTTGCCCTGCAGGCCGGCCGCACCTCGCTAAACCCCTCCAGGAACTCCGCAGCCCTCACAGCTTCGTCCTCGAGCCTGTAGAAGGCATTTACAACCTTAACCTTGCCTACGGTGAGCACCTCTAGGGACTCCGTGCGCCCTATCCCTCCATCTGTCATGAGGGACTCGAGGAGCACCAGCGTTGAGGTGGTCCTGGCCAGCGGCATGACAATTATATCAACTCCCAGCTGCTCTGAAGCCCTGAGCGACCACGACCTGTCGTACCTGACACATGAAATAATTCCTGAGCTCTCAGGAGGAGGTGGGTCAACAGCCACGTTAACCACTTCAGCTGGCTGGGGCAGGCCCTCAAGGAAATTCTCAAGCCCACGGTAGAAGCTGGGCAGAAGCACGTATACCTTAGACTTAAACTTACGCTCCACGTGCGCCAATACCTTAGCCGCGAGCATGGAGCTTGACGGCGAAAACGAAGTTATGGGCACGGCGAACCTGCTGTCCTCCCTGGCGGCCGCCCTGCCGAGGGTTTTGGCCATAGACCTCTCAAGGAGCCTGAAG
This sequence comes from Acidilobus sp., assembly GCF_049973875.1. Taxonomy (NCBI): domain Archaea; kingdom Thermoproteati; phylum Thermoproteota; class Thermoprotei; order Acidilobales; family Acidilobaceae; genus Acidilobus; species Acidilobus sp. Next base: position 60,890 of record NZ_JBMFJI010000002.1, on the reverse strand, counting down.
AGGCATCTGTCACACAGCTTTTCGCCGCTGGAGGCCCTATAGTACTTTGCCTGCCTGATGTCGCAGACGCTGCAGGTTCCTGGGAGCTCCAAGGCTGGCCGCACGGGCTTTAAGTTTCAGTGAAAGTTATAGGTATTCGGCGGGCCGTGTGGATAGCCGAGTTATGCCCAACCTAAAGAACTGTCGCCTCAGAATGTAACTGGGGCTCAAACTATGCTGCCCAAGAACATCAGCGACACTGCATATGATAATACCGCAGTGACCTACGAGTCATACCGAGACTCCTCTCATCGCTGCGGTGGCTACGGTTTGACAAATAATCAGCCATGCCTTTGTAGTTTCTTGTCTAATTTTGCCCAGATGATTTTGCGGTCCCTCCCACGCAATGGTAGCTGTAGAAGAGCCTCCGCTGACACCCCTCTGTTGCTAGCTACGCTGAGGTGAAGATATAATGAGCAGTGATGCGAAGCAGCTGGAGCTCATAAGGGCCTCGCTGACAAGGCCCGAGCTTGAGAATGAAGCTAAGAAGCTGCTGCTGCTAGACATATACTCAGAGGTCAGGCAGGCCTACAGCGGTCGCGCCCCTAACGGCGGCAAGATCTCAGAGCTTCCCTCGTGTGTAAACAGCTTATGCGAAGACGACATGAAGTTTACCTACAATGCAATCAGGGTCCTCATGAGCAGGTATATGACTAAGGACCTGAGGGGGAGGTACATAGAGACCCCCTCAATGGTAATGAGGAGGGTGGCCCTGGGCTTCAGCAGAAGGGTTGACCCCGACGCCCTCTATAAGGCTATGATAGAGGGCAGGTTCATGTTTAACTCGCCGACGCTCTTCAACATGTACGCTGACGGCGCGAGGGGCGCCCTGAGCGCCTGCTACGTGACCCCGGTGTATGACGACATGAGGGACATAATGGATGGCCTCACCGTCCAGGTCATGACGTTCAAGTACGGCGGCGGCGAGGGCTTCAGCTTCTCGGAGCTGAGGCCAAGGGGCGACGTGGTAGCTGGGACCAGCGGCGTGGCCAGCGGCCCCCTGAGCTTCATGAGACTCTACGACGTCTCAACAGATGTTGTCAAGCAGGGAGGCAAGAGGAGGGGGGCTAACATGGGCATCCTGCACGACTGGCACCCCGACCTCTACAACCCAGAGTACGACCCCTGGAAAGCCCTGGCCTCCCTGCTGCCTCCGCAGGTGAGCGCAATACTGGAGCAGTACAGAAAGACCTTAGAGCAGCTTGAGAAGGACGGCTACTATGAGGTTGATAAAACAGCCCTTGAGGCGCTGACAAAGCTGACCTCGGGCTGGCAGAGCCCTGAGGAGGCCGGCTTCATACAGGCCAAGAGGGCGCCAATGCAGGATGCCTTCCTGACCAACTTCAACATAAGCGTTGGAACGCGCGACGCGTTCATGGAGGCTGTCATAAACGGCGAGGAGTGGTGGATGGTAAACCCGAGGTACAGTGATGAGGGTGATGGAATCTACAGGCTTCACTACTCAGTCTCAAGGGCCACGGGCGAGGGAAGGGCCCTAAGGGTGCTCAGGGAAAACAGGATAGAGACCCCCTACATGAATGTGTTTGAGGAGGTCATTGAGAGGGCGAAGTCAAGGATACCTAAGGACGTGGACGCCTCAAGGAGGAACCCGCACGGCTGGCACTACCCTGCCAGGAGGCTGTGGGAGGAGATTGTAAGGGGCGCCTGGGAGGGCGGAGACCCAGGCATGATATTCCTTGACAACCACAACAAGTGGGTCCCAACTCCATGGCTAGGGGCCGTGGCGGCCACCAACCCGTGCGGCGAGGAGCCGCTGTACCCCTATGAAAGCTGCAACCTGGGGTCCCTCAGCCTTGACAAGTACATCAGAGACGGCAAGTTTGACCTGGACTACTTCGCCAAGGATGTAGACCTAGCAGTTGATGGCCTTGACGCGGTAATAGATTACAACAGGCAGCCAGACCAGAGGCAGGACTTGGTTAACAAGTTCACAAGGAAGGTGGGCCTTGGGATAATGGGACTTGCCAACGCCCTGACCAAGCTCAACATACCGTATGACAGCGAGGAGGCCGTGGCGTTCACTATGATAGCTATGGCAATGATAGAGGCTGAGGCATGGAAGAGGAGCTGGGAGCTCGGCTCCAAACTAGGCCACGCCCCAGCGTTTGAATGCAGGAAGTTCGACTGGAAGGAGCTGAAGTGCGTGGAAAAGGCGGATCCAGAGGAGATGGTGAACCTGCTAACTCCAGCGCTGCTGAAGGCCGCTGAGGTGGCAAGCATAAGGGATGGCTACCTGACGGTCAAATATCATGATGTGAAGCTTAGCGATTACATAATAAGCCAACTGGAGGGTGAAAGCGCGAGGAGGGTCTCTGCCGACGGCTCCGTGAAGCTGCTGAAGCTTGAGGTCCTGGAGAGGGTACTGAGGGACGTGTTCGGCGTAACGGAGGAGACCCTCTCGGAGGCCGAGAGGATGAGGCCGCAGGAGCTGGCCGCGAGCCCGAGGCACATGTTAGCCATGGCCATATATGACCCGGCCAGGCTCTGGGATGCCCTGAAGGGTTACGGCAGGTCCCTGGGAGCCAGGGCGCCGAGGCACACCGCGGTGAACACCACCGCGCCAACGGGCACTATCTCTATAATCGCTGGCACCACGAGCGGCATAGAGCCGTACTTTGCCCTGGTGTACCTCAGGAGAGTTACAATAGGAGAGCTCTGGGAGGTTGTCAGGGAGTTCAGGGACAGGCTATACTCTGCTATAGCTGAGGCGGGGGCCCCCGCCGAGCTCGGAGAAAAACTGCTTGAGGCTATATCAAGGCATAAGGGCAGCCTAAGGTGGGCGCTGGAGGACGTCGAGAAGGCCATAAGGGACACCCAGCTGCAGGAGGTTGACGGGAAGATAGTTAAGGCCAACTGGGATGCCGAGAGACTGATATCGAGGATTAAGGAGCTGGCCAAACTCTTCGCCACCAGCATGGACTTCGACGTGTGGTACCACATAGCCCACCAGGCGGCGGCCCAACTCTACACGGACCAGGCCATAAGCAAGACCGTGAACCTGCCCAAGGACGCCAGCGTGAACGCGGTGGCGACGGCCTACTTAACCGCGTGGCTCACAGGCCTCAAGGGGGTCACAGTCTACAGGGATGAAAGCAAGGGCGTACAGGTCATCTACTTCGGCGGGCAGCAACGCGAGCTCAACAGGGTCCCAGTGAAGCTGCTCAAGAAGCCAAGCATGAGGATGGCACTAATAAAGAGATCCATGAACGCTGAGGAGGCCTTAGCTGACGAGAAGTTAGGCGGCCTCTTCAAGATAAAGAGGGATAGCAACATTGTGGAAGTTGAGTCTGATGAAAATAGCACATGTAAAACCTGCAGCCTCTGACCTGCTGGCTGAGCCTTGAGTCAGCTCACAGCCATAGCCACCATCTCTCGTCCTTTTATATCTCCATGAGCATAGCTGGCACGCTGACCGTGCCTTATCTCACACAGAAGCTCGTGAGGACCTTGCGCATATGACGTTGCTGAACGTCGGGTGCTAGTTACACCGCTAACAAACGATTTTAAGGGCTCTGAAGTAAGCTCCCTATGAGCTGTCATGTCCCAGAGCTCCAAGGCTGGACGGGAGGGCCTGGAGGCCGCCTCCTTAGGGCTCGTCGCCCTCATCATAGTTATAGTAGCGTTAACGTCGCTTATAGCGTACTGGCACGTGGCATACGGCCTTCAGGCTGTTGTAGTTGATGGCAAGAGCATGTTACCAACCCTTCAGACTGGCGACGTAGTGTTTATAGAGAAAGTTAATCCTGCAGACATAAGGGTTGGTGACGTAGTAGTATACAAGTTTACGGGTAACTTTTACGGCATATATCTTGACAACGCGCTCGTAATTCACAGGGTCATCTACAAGTACTATCATAATGGAATACTATGTTTCGTCACCAAAGGAGACAACAACCCGTTCCCTGACCCAGGTTACCCATCGATATGCGGCACTGTTGACATAGATGGCTATGAGGTCGGCGGAACTCCATACTTTTATGTTAAAGGAGTGGTTATAGGCGGCCGGCACCCCCTGGTGATACCTTACATAGGTGGGCTCTCGCTCATGTTTCATCCCTCGTCACAACAGCCCTAGGGCCTCTCCTTCCCTGATATCATTAGTGCGGCCACGTCCCTAACCCATTTGCCTGCCAGTCTGTTGTTGGAAATTTTCCTGAGGGCCTCCTCCTTGCTAACTCCAAGCCTTCTGGCAACCTCATCTATGCTCTCCTCCAGGTTACTCTTGGCGGCTAGGTGTAGCTCGCAGAGGCTCTGGCCACCTGTTGGCCTTCCACATATGGCGCACCTGCTCCTGGGCCTGACTCTACCTATGAACTCTGCCAAGTAAGTACCCATCGCCTTTATATTGTTATTGTCTAGCTGTCTATCAACCAGCTCTGATATGTATTTCTTAGCCCTGCTCACCACCTCCTCCCTGCTTGCCTTCCCCATTGATATTTCATCAAGCATTCTCTCGAAGTCCCTGGTCAGTGAGACGCTCATCAACTCAGGCGCTACCTCGCTGAGCACCTTGTAAACTGCGTAGCCAAGGTCCGTTATCTCAGCGTATGAACCCCTAGATGTTATGAAGCCTCTCTTATAGAGAGTCTCTATAATCCTAGCCCTGGTGCCCTTAGTGCCCAGGTCGTTGGCCTCCATCCACTCAAGCAGGGAGAGCCTGCTGAGCCTGAGCCCAGGACCGCTCCATGAAACCTTGACGGCTACTGACCTAACTAAAGGCCTGTCTCCTCTGTTGAGCGTGGGAAGCTGCGTCTCATTGAACCTGTGGAATGGATAATACTTAAGCCAGCCCCTCTCAGCTACGTTCAGCCCCCGGGCCTCCCACCTCCTTGCCTTGACATCAGTGAGCACCGCCGACACAGTATTTATCGTGGCCGGCGGCGCAAAAGTGGCCATGAATCTCCTGACAATAAGGTCATACACAGCTTCATGAAGTTTGTCAAGCCTCGTAGGCTGCTCACCGGTGGGGTATATGGCTGGGTGCGCAGGGTCGTCGGCGGGTCCCTCCCGCGGCCTCAGAACCCCTCCTGTCTCCCTGAGCAGGTCCCCCACGAGCCCCCTGTATTTGGGCTGCCTGCCTATGCTGTCAAGCACTTCCCTGTAGTTAAGCGTGGGGGGCAGCTTCTCGCTGTTGGTCCTTGGGTAGCTTATCAGGGCAGCCAGGTAGAGGTCCTCCGCTACCTCCTGTGCCTTATATGGGGAGAGGCCATAGATCCTTGCGGCCTCCTTCTGCAGGTCTGTTAGGTTAAAGGGAGGCGGCGGCCTGACGCTCTCTGAGGCCCTGCTAAGTGATATCACCTCCATGTACGTGCCCTCCCTTACTTCCTTAGCGACATCCCTGGCCTCCGTCACTGTGTTAACGGACCAGCCCAGCGGGTATGCCGTGAACTCGACACCCTTGTGGAGCAGCTTTGCAGTCACTGAGGGCTGAGGAACCGGCACGTGCGTATTTATTTTGACCCACCTCCTCACGGCCTCCGCTAGAGTTGGGGTCTGCACGCGGCCCGCGCTAAGGGAAAGCCTTTCACCCGTCACCTCCCTATACGATTTCATCAATAGCCTTGAGATGTTTATGCCCCAGAGCCAGTCAAGCTCCGCCCTAGCTATACCTGCCATAGCGTTGTTAACGTCAAGCGGCTGAAGCCTCTTGAAGGCCTGCCTGAGCTCCGCTGCGGTCAGACTAGAGAACTTCATCCTCTTGGCCCTCGACTTGTCGCCGAAGGCCTCTATTATCTTGTAGCCTATGGTGCTTCCCTCTATGTCATAGTCGCACGCATTTATAAAATACCTAGCCTTGGGCACAAGCCTGGAGAGAACCTCATAATAGGGCCTCAGGTACTTCGACCTCCTGTCAAAGCGCCAGAGGGGCTCCCACCTTATCATAGTAACTGGAAGGCCCTCAACGTCGGTTGACGGTCCAAACATGTGCCCTGCACTTGAAACTATGACTATGTTAGCGCCGTTCACATTAAGTATGTAAACAGGGACCCTGCCTATGGTGCATCTGAACGGGCTCCCGAGCGCATGAGCGATTTTGTCAGCCGCTTTGGGCTTCTCAGCTATTATAACGTCATAGTACTGCGGTATGTTGCAGTCCCTGCTGGAGCGCAACCTAGCTACCCTACATTAAGTTAAGGGCCCAAAATGGGAAGAAAAGGAGATAAGGAGCCCTCTAAGGTAAGAGCGCCGCGCAACGGCTTCCGCTTATCCTTATATGGGGCCGTCAGAACCTGATCCAAGCCATAGCCAGATAGACCTATGACCTGTCTATAGGCCAACGCTTACTTTGAAGGCGACTGAGGGCACACCTTGGAGAGCGCTTCCTTAACCTTAGCTAAGAGCTCCTCTTTTATTTCAAGACCTTCCTTAGAGCTAAGTATTGCATTTATATAGCCATCCTCGTTGGGGCACATATTGACAAGCTGCACGGCGAGGTACTCATCTAGGCCCTCCTTGACCAGCGCGTCTACCGCCTCCCTGGCCGCTGCCGGGTCTGTAGTTCCAAACAGCTTGAGGTACTGCCACGTCCTATCCTGAGTCGGGTTTAGAGCGCCGCCACTTTCGGCGATTCTGTCTTCAAGGATCTTGCGCGCTTCAGCGTAAGTCAGGTACCTCCTGCTCTCTATCCTCCTTAACATGGTTAAGGGGCACCTCCCTCAGGCCTTAAGGGGCCTGAGGTGAGCGGCGTACGTTATTATAGTCTTCACGCTGTCGCCCACAGGAACAGAGACCACGTAGGCCCTGCCTCTGACACCGACTATAGTGCCTGTAAGTCCGTGGTAGCGCCTATGGGGCATACCTTTGTGGAACGAGGGATCTATCTTTATGGCCACCTTGTCACCCACTTTATATGGATAAAACATCACGCTGGCCCTTGGTATCGCGCCCTTCTCACGCACGTCCTTGGTTAAGAGCTTCCTTGTCCTGTGCCTGTAGCCCTTAGGCGCCTTGACCATGCAGTGCCACCAAACCTTCTTTTACCTGCCTTTAACTATTTAAAAGCGTTGTTGCCTGTTTACCTACTTACTTTATGCCAAGAGATTCTATGGCTTGACTTTATGACTTAAGCGAAGTTACGCAGTTGACAGCCTCCAGGCGCAGCGCAAACGAAGTCAACCGTTCCATGTAATAGGACCTGCACTTAAAGAGCCTTCCGCTTGCCTTAGGCCTGAGATGATTGATCCTGCAGTAGGAGCTTAACAGGTATTATCTGAACAGCCCCCGAGGGCGTGTACCTCACGATAGATATTGGAAGAAGTCCATGGTCCAGCTCATAGGCCGCTATTTCCACTGAGTCCCTCCTTACGTTAATCTTATCAACATCCACCAAGGGCAGAGCGCCGTTGTCGAGTTGAAGGGCCCTTAGCCCTATGATCTTGGCCCTCTCGTACTTTGTAAGGTAAGGAGGCCCAATGACTATCTCCTCCTTACTCGTCGGGTGCAGCTTGACTTGCTCAGGCATCAGAGGCACCTGCTCTTTCTAACATTTGTTGTATTGTTTTAAATTTTTAACTCACGCTTCAGCACTTAACCAAATCGCTGAGGAGGGGCCCCGTGAGCGAGGACCAGGAGGAGTCGAAGGAAACCGAAGAGGTCACCACCGAGGAGAGCAGCGAGGCTGAGAGTGAGAGGACTGCTGAGGAGGCGGAGGCCTTAGAGTACAAGGTCAGCAGCCCAGAGCTTCTACAAATAATGCTTGACGCGTTTGACATATTAGAGGAGGCGGAGGAGGGCAAGATAACTGTAGACGAAGCTAAGGCCCTCTACCTTGAGAAGGTCGAGGATGCCCTCAAGAAGGTCGGCGAGAGCGTAAAGAAGAGGCGGAGGAGGGGTTCAAGGTCCAAGTCAATCACTAAGAAGTCCTCAACGCGGAAGAGGAGGAAAAGTTCAAAGAGCAAGGAAGAGAGCGAGCCGCGAAAGGAGCCAGAGGCCAGCTCCTGAGCGCCCTTTAAAGTTTCGGCAGGAGGACCCCTTTTCTTTCATACCTCCTATGAACTACTTGGCCTTGAGGAGCTGCATTAGGTCGAACCTCTTGACCTCTACATCAAAGCCTAGGGACCTCAGCGAGTCAATTATAACGCTCTCATTGACCCTCCTGTCAAACGTAACGACCACCTCTCTAGAGGACCCCTCCTTTATTAGCTTCAGGCTATCTACAACGACAGCGCCCTTTATCATGTCACTTATGTCCTTATCTGGCACCACGTAGTCCTTGAACTTCTTCTGTTGAAACTCGTAAAACTCGTCGAAGTTCCTCACTATCCTGAGAGATTCCATAACGTCCTTAGACTCTATGTTTAGCCTCTTGCTGACGTCCACTATGAGCCTCTCAGCGACGTCCAAGGGTACCTTCACGCTCTTGTACTTGCCCATGTCAACCTCGAGGGTCACAGACGCCAACTTAGGCACCAAGGTAGCGAGAGACGCGTGAGCTTTTAGCCTTGATGTAACCACAGAATTCTGCCGATGATGTAGGTTAAAAGCGGTGAGAGGTGAACGGGGCTAGGCGGCTGAGGCTGATAACATGAGTGAGCGGAAGGTAGCTGTGGTGAAGCTCAGTGGATCCTTAGTAAGCCCTCCCTCGCCCCCATATCTAAGGCGTCTCAGGGATTCTGTTGAGAGGGTCAGAAGCTCTGGGTGGAGGTTAGGCATAGTGGTAGGTGGAGGGGCCACTGCCAGGTCCTATATAACAGCGCTTAGGGAGCTGGGCGTTCCCGAGTCCATACTTGACGAGGTAGGCATAGAGTCTGCAGTCCTGAATGCGATGGTTGTCGCCTCAGCGCTTTACCCGTACTCGCCCATAGAGATACCAAGGAACGTCAGGGAGGCCCTCACGGTGTTCGAGGAGGGCCTCATACCCGTTCTTGGGGGCCTTCAGCCAGGACACAGCACCAACGCGGTAGCGGCAGTCCTAGCTGAAACCATAGGCGCGGACCTGCTGCTAAACCTGCTTAACGGCGTGGCAGGGGTCTACGCCGGCGGCGCCCCAGGGGAGCCTGGGGCGAGGTTGCTGAAGGCCGCCACATACGATGAGCTTGAGGACATCATAAGGGACAAAAGGAGCCTGGCCGGCACCTATGAGCTCTTCGACTCGGTAGCTGTGAGCGTTGTCAGGAGAAGCCGAATAAAGGTGAGGTTCGTGGATGGGAAGAACCCAGAGGTTATACAAAGAATCCTACTAAACCAGGAAGACCTGGGCACGCTGGTCGGCTGAAGTAGTGCCAAATAATAATAAAGCTAGTAAAATAATGAGCTATGTGCTAGGGTAAGGCAGAACTCCGTCGAATTTAAGAGGAGGCCTCCTGTGACCTGTACTTGGGGTGATACTTCTTTATCATCTCTTCTCTAATGTTAGTCAGCTCGTCCTCCGGCAGCTCAGCCAGTATCTCCCACGCTATGTCTAAAGTCTGCTCTATCGAGCGGTTCTCCCTAAGGCCCTGCGACAGGAACTTCTTCTCAAAGAGGTCGGCGAACCTCAGGAACCTCCTCTCCGTCTCGCTGAGGCTCTCCTCGCCTATCACGGCTGCCAGGCTCCTGAGCTCCACTCCCCTGCTGTAGGCAGCGTAGAGCTGATCGCTGACCTGAGCATGGTCCTCCCTCGTCTTGCCGGCGCCTATGCCCTCCTTCATCAGCCTCGAGAGACTCATGAGCACGTTGATCGGCGGGTATATGCCTCTGTTGTAGAGGTCCCTGCTCAGAACTATCTGTCCCTCAGTTATGTAGCCGGTGAGGTCAGGTATGGGGTGCGTAATGTCGTCATTAGGCATAGTGAGTATGGGCATCTGGGTTATGCTTCCCTTCCTGCCGTGAACCCTGCCTGCCCTCTCGTAGATGCTGGCCAGGTCGCTGTACATGTAGCCAGGGTAGCCCTGCCTGCCCGGCACCTCCTCCCTTGCTGCGCTGATCTCCCTAAGGGCCTCCGCGTAGTTAGTCATGTCAGTTAGTATCACCAGAACGTGCATGTCATTTTCATAGGCCAAGTACTCGGCGAGCGTCAGCGCGGCCCTCGGCGTCACGAGCCTTAGCATCGCGGGCTCGTCGGCCAAGTTGACAAACATGGCCACCCTCTTCATGGCGCCCGTCTCTTCGAAGAACTTCCTGAAGAACATGTAGTCGTCATACTTTATGCCTATGGCAGCAAAGACCACGCTAAACTCCTCTTCCTCGCCCCTTACAGTGGCCTGCCTGGCTATCTGCGCGGCAAGCTCGTTGTGGGGCAGGCCGGTGCCGCTGAATATAGGAAGCTTCTGACCCCTCACAAGCGTGTTCATGCCGTCTATGGCGCTTACGCCTGTCTGAATGAAGTCCTCGGGGTAGGCCCTGACAGCTGGATTTATAGGCGAACCATTAATGTCGTACTTCTCCTCGGCTATTATGTCCGGGCCTCCATCTATGGGCTTCCCAAGCGCGTCGAAGGTCCTGCCAAGCATGTCGGCCGACACGGGCATCTCAAGGGTCCTGCCCAGGAACCTGACCCTGGCCCCTGTGGTTGAGATGCCAGTGGTTCCCTCGAAGACCTGAACTACGGCTGTGTTGCCGGCTACTTCAAGCACCCTGCCCCTGCGCCTCTCACCGCTGCTGAGCTCGACTTCAACTATCTCATCAAAGGCTACCCTGCTGACACCCTCTACTATGAGCAGGGGACCCCTGATCTCGGAGATCTTACTATACTCCCTGGCCCCCAGGACGCTCATGCCTGGCCACCTCCGATGTTATTTATAATATTAACGATGTCCTGCGTTATCTTGTCTATTTCATCTACCTTATCATTTGGTATCGTGAACCTGGCCCTCATCATGTAGCTGTACATCCTACCGAGCGAGTCCTTTATCTTATTCACGGGCACGTTCCTCTTCACTGCATCGCTGGCAGCCCTGTAGAACTCAACGAACATCCGCATCAGCGCCATCTGTTTTTGCACCGTCGTGAACGTGTCTATGGGGTCAAAGGCGTTCTGCTTCAGCAGACCCTCCTTTATGAGCCTGGCGGTTTCAAGTATTAGCTTGTCCTGCTCGCTGAGGCCCTCGGTTCCGATGAGTCTAACTATCTCCCTGAGCTCGTTTTCCCTTATCAGTATGTTCATCACCTCCTGCCTGTACTCGCTCCAGCGCGGATCCACGTTCTTGTGCCACCACTCGGCAACCGTGTCAGAGTACGCGCTGTAGCTCGTTATCCAGTTGATCGCTGGGTAGTGCCTGCTGTAGGCCAGGGCCGTGTCAAGGGCCCAGAACACCTTGGTGAACCTCCTGGTGTGCGTTGTAACTGGCTCCGTGAAGTCGCCGCCCGGCGGGCTGACGGCGCCTATGACGGTGACGCTGCCGAACCTGCTGGGGTCTCCCAGGGTCCTGACCCTTCCCGCCCTCTCGTAGAACTCCGCCAGCCTTGAGGCGAGGTAGCTCGGGTAGCCCTCCTCTGCAGGCATCTCCTCTAGCCTTCCAGCCATCTCCCTTAGGGCCTCAGCCCACCTGCTGGTGGAGTCGGCTACTAGGAGCACGTCATATCCCATGTCACGGTAGTACTCGCCCATGGTTATACCCACGTAAATGCTTGCCTCCCTGGCCGCCACGGGCATGTTGCTCGTGTTCGCCACCAGGATGCTCCTCTCCATGAGCGGCCTGCCGGTCCACGGGTCCTTGTAGGTTGGGAACTTGTCAAGGACCTCAGTCATCTCGTTGCCCCTCTCGCCGCACCCTATATATATTATGACGTTGGCTGACGACCACTGCGCTAGGTTATGCAGGGTCACGGTCTTCCCAGTGCCGAAGCCTCCAGGTATCATGCCGGTGCCTCCCTTAGCCATGGGGAACAGGAGGTCTATGATCCTCATCCCAGTTATGAGGGGCTCTGTCGGCTCGAGCTTCTGCACATAGGGCCTTGGCTGTCTCACGGGCCACCTCTGGTACAGGTACAGCTGCCTTATCTCGCCGCCGCCAACGTCGACCTCAGCTATGGGATCCACTATTGTGTAGTCGCCCTCGCCAGCTATCCACTTCACGGTTCCCTCAACATTAGGAGGTACCATTACCTTGTGCTGGATTATCTGCGTCTCCTCTACTACACCTATTATGTCGCCTGGGCCAACCTTGTCGCCAGGCTTAACTCTATCTGATGGCGTGAAGTGCCACTTCTTGTCCCTTGGTATTGGAGGTACGCTGACCCCCCTCTCGACGAATATGCTCCTCGCGGGGTTGGTCCTAGCTATCGTTGCCACTATGCCCGGAAGCGGCCTCTGGACGCCGTCGAATATGCTGCCAATAAGTCCAGGACCCAGGTCTACACTCAGCGGGGCACCAGTTCCCTCCACGGGCTCGCCAGGCCTAAGGCCGCTAGTTGACTCATAGACCTGTATATAGGCCATGTCGCCCCTAATCCTAGTGACCTCGCCTATGAGGCCCTCCTCGCCAACCCTGACCACCTCAAACATCTGAACCCCTGTCATGCCCTCAGCTATAACTAGCGGCCCCGATATCCTGTATATCCTTCCCCTTACCACCATTGTCACTCACTCCCAAATAATGTCCTTGAGGCCAGCCCCCTCAAAGACGAGAGGTTCTCCTTTATAAACTGATCAATAGAGTAGTCCACCCTTAAACTGCCGTCCTTGGAGGTAGCTATGAGGCCGCCCGTTATGTCCGCAATCTTCTCAGAAAGCTCAAGGGTAGGGTAAGCCTTTATCATGTCAGAGATCAGCTTCCTGTCATCATTATTAACCTGTATGATAAAGCCGCCGTATTCCTTGGACTCCTCGGCAAGCTCCTCGACTACAGACTTTATGTACCTAGTGTACCACTCGCCTCTGTCCGACCTCAGCCTTGATATAGCTTCATTTATTACCTCGCTTATTGTCCTGTCCTTTATCTCATCCTCCTTAAGCTTAACTTGAAGGTCTGCGGCAGCCACGTCACTCCTGAGCCTCTCCTTAAGCTCCGCGGCCTTAGTCTCTATGGAGTCCCTGAGCCTCCTCTCAGCATCATTATAGGCGCTCAGGAGCAGCTTCTCCGCGGCGCCTTCTGCCTCGCTTAGCATTGAGTCAAAGCTGGCTAACTTCTTTTTAATGATGTCGGCAGCCACCTTGTCTGGGTTCCCGCTCATGCTCACTTTGCTCACCCTAAACCAAGGGCTTCAGCCAGCAGCTTTTCTATATTAATAGGCTCCGACTTGGCCCACTTAGTTGGAAGCACAAGTAGAGTTGCGTCGTGCTGCCGCGCCACTTTCCTTAAAGAATCCTCGTCAGATACCACATGTTTGAGCACTATGATAAGTCTTGTACCCCTTGAGGCGGCCTGCCTGACCGCCTCCTCAGCGCTTCGCTGGTCGTGAGCTTCAATCACATCCATGCCTATCATCCTGAAAAGAGGTAATGTCTCCTTGTCACCAACTACTACAACGTTTGACTCCTCACCCACTGACATCAACAATGGGCCCTTGCTTCTCATTAAGATGAGCTAGTTTTAAAGCTTTTGATGTATTCAATTTTTATTTTAATTTAATTTACAATTTGCAGCCCTTAAGGGTACGTAGTAGTGTCTCCCTGTGAAGTTTAAAATGCCCTTCAGCACAGAGGGCTCCTGAGAAAACTATGATAATTGCAAACAGGCTTGAAGAGGTGCTTATAGCGATACCTAACGAGCAGTACGACCGCGCAGTGGCAGCCTTAGCCTCCTTAGGGATATTTCACGTAGAGGAGCCCTCAGGGGACCTCTCAAGGTACGTCAACCGCAGCTACAGGCATCTGATGACAGAGTCCATGGAGCTCAAGTCAAGGCTTGAGGGGTTCTTTAAGGCCGCTGGGCTCGCACCATTAAGCAACGTCAACGTAACTATAAAGGTCAGCAGCTGGGAGGAGACCTTCAATAACGTAGTTAAGGTCCACGTAAACCTCGAGAAGGACCTCGAGAAGCTCTCAGCAAGGGCCACGGAGCTCACCGCCCGCATAGCTGAGCTCCAGAACATAGCCTCGGCCCTTGAGCCGTTCAAGGGGCTGTCCTCCGATGTTAGGTCTGCCTGGGAAGGGAGCAGCATAAAGGCCTCAGTCGGCATAGTAAGCGTTGCGCAGCTGGACAATGCCATGAGTGTAGCTAATAAGAGAGGGCTACTCTATGCCGTCGAGCTGATAGGCAAGGATGCAGCGATGTTTGCCGTGGCAGGCGAGCCCAGCCAGGTCAGGGACGCGACGGCCGAGCTCACGAGGTCCCTTGGCTGGAGGCAGCTAGTCTTACCACCTGAGCTTCCCGGGTCGCCCTCCCAAGCAGCCTCCCAGGTGAGCGGCGAGCTCTCCAAGCTGAGCTCTGAGCTGGAAGACATAAGGGGGGAGATAAAAAGGAGGCTGCCGGAGCTTGAGGAGTACTATGCCGAAGTTTCGGCGCTGTCTGAGGTCTTCAAGATACTGAGCTACTCTGCCAAAACTGAGACCATCACCTTTATCCACGGCTTCGTGGACGCTAAGGATTCTAAAAAGCTCAGGGAGTCGCTCGACGTGTGCTGTAACGGCTCTTACATGGTCCTAAGCCTTGGATTTAAGAGGGGCGAGAGCTACGTTCCCTCAAAGGTTGAGCTTCCAGGCTACTTCAGGTGGTTCCAGAGCATAGTTGACATGTACGGGACTCCATCAAATAATGAAATTGTGCCAACGCTCTTCCTCGCGATTACAATGCCCATAATATTTGGGCTCATGTTCCCTGACATAGGTCACGGCCTCATGGTGCTCCTCTTTGCGGCGCTTTACATACTTCCAAGGGACAGGAACCTCGGCAAGGTGGTTGCCGTGCTAGGGGCCGCTGGCATGATAGCTGGCTTCTTCGCTGGTGAATTTTTCGGCCCCATCTCGGCCCACTTAGTTGGACTGGACTCGCTCTGGAGATCGCTGGGCTTCAAGGTGCCGCCGCTCGAGTCGCCCGTAGCCGAGGCCTATGAACACCCAAGCAGCAACTACACTATACAGCTCTTTGATGAGATCCTAGACCTGTCGTTCTGGATAGGCGGCTTTATGTTAGTGTTCGGCAACGCCCTTGGAGTTGCCGACGACCTGATAAGCCATGACTATGAGGACCTGGTTGCCCGGAGAGCCCCACTGCTCCTGCTCTTCCTCGTGGCGGACCTGCCGTTCCTACTGTACTTCAATGCCTACAGAGCAGGCTACGTAATAGAGCTTGCTGTGTTCGACCTGGGCCACGGGGGCCCCATGGAGGCCTTTGTCTTCTACGGCGGCATAGCCTCCATAGTATGGCTTGTGCTGGGGGACGGCCTGTATAAGGCGTCCGTAGGCGAGGGCTTCAGGCTTGACCCATATGAGAGCTTCCTAGGAGTCTTTGAGGGATTGATAATGGCCCTTGGCAACACTATAAGCTTCCTGAGGATCATGGGCCTCAGCCTGGCCCACACAGGACTCATGGTGGGCTTCACGGTGCTTACATACGTGGTCCTCACAGCGCACCCAACGCCTTACACGATAGCCGCCGCGGCAGTGATATACATAATTGGCAACCTGCTGACGGCAGGGCTTGAGGGCATAGTGGCGTTCGCCCACGACCTGAGGCTTCACTTCTACGAGTGGTTCAACAAGTTCTATAGGGGCCTTGGAGTGCCGTTCAACCCAATAAGGGTGCCCGGAGTTACCTTTGTAATCCTTCCCGCCTCCAGCTAAAGCGAGGCGCTGTGAGGAGAGCTGGTATTACCGAGAAGATGTGAGGAGTGACACCAGGGCTGAGCGCCTGAAAGTTAAGACAACCTTTAGATAGCAAAAGATATATATGCTTGTTACACTTATACACTTAAATAGGACAGTTGCAAGAAGACGGGATCCTGCATGACTGAAGCTGAAGAGGAGACTAAAGGCGCAGTGAAGTACAGAGACACGCTAATATGGTTCATGCTGTTCATACTTTCAGAGAAACCCATGCATGGTTATGAGATAATAAAGAGAATTAGAGAGCTTACCATGAATCAGTGGAAGCCTGCCGCGGGCTCCATATACCCGCTCCTGAGCTACATGAAGGACCTCGGGCTTGTCGACATAGCTAACATTGAGGAGAACAAGGTCAGAGGCGGCAAGAAGATAACCTATACGCTGACCGATAAGGGATGGGAGGAGTTCAGGGAGCTGCTGCTAAAGAAGAGCGACCTCTACATGAACTTCCTCAGCTTTATAGTCAAGAACTCGATAAGACGCCTGAGAGAACATGGATATAACGAGGACGCAAGCCTTCTGTGCGATCGCGTCAGCAGTTGGGCCAAGGAGCTCATCGAGAGCGCTCAGTCCGAATGCGGCGGTCCTAAAGCTGCCGGTCAGCCCAGCAGCACATGATGAGGCCTTTCATACCTTGAGAAGCTTTTAAGTGGCGCTCGCGCCTCTCAAGATATTAGGAGCCCCTATGCTGATCCTTGTAGGTAGCGGCCTAAGGGAGTCCCAGCTGACGCGCGAGGCCGAGGAGGCTATCAAAGGCGCCGATATTGTTATAGTAGAGACTTACACCATGCCTTCAAGTAAATGGCTTCCCACTGCCATCAGAAAACTTAACAGTAACGTGAGAGAGGCCTCAAGGTCTGAGCTAGAGGAGCAGTCATCAAATATTGTAGAGCTGGCCTCTAAGCTCAAGGTAGTTATCGTAGTTCCTGGGGACCCTCTAATAGCGACTACCCACAGCTCGCTAGTGGTGGAAAGCCTGAAGAGAGGGGTCGAGGCCAAAGTTGTAAGCGGCATCTCTGGCCCCTGCTCCGTTGAGTCCCTCCTTGGCCTTCACTTCTACAAGTTCGGCAGAACTGTAACAGTACCAGGCCCCTGGAGAGGTGTAGGCGCAGAGGAGGCAGCGCTGGGACTGCTGGGTAACTTATGTCATGACCTTCACACCCTGTTGCTCCTTGACGTGTCCCCCGAAGGCCTAAGCTTAAGCCCCTCCAGGGCCGTTAAGGAGCTGAAGGAATCGCTCAGGAGGCTGATAGGGGCCAGGCTGGATGAACTGATGAACATTATGGTACTTTTGGTCTCTGTAGGTGAAAATATCGTAGTAAAACACTCTACTCTTGATAGCGCGGACTCCATCCCTGACCTCGATGTTGGAAGCCTTGTGGTGCCGTCTAAGCTGCACGTGAGCGAGAGGGAGTTCCTGCGGTATGCCTACTCGGTTCCTGAGGACGTCATGATATCGCACAATAGACTTTTACAGGGCTTTGACGCATGTAGTGCGTACACCGAGGCGCTCAGGGCCATATATTCTAGCATCGCCTGAGACGGTGTCATGAAGTAGGTTTAATTAAATCCGGAGGCTCCCTGTACCCCGGGGAACTTGGAAAGGATGGACTATCAACACGACCCTGCGTACCAGGTCGCGGTAAAGTACATGGACTTGGCCGAGCGCACGGAGCTTGAAGGAGGGGCCGTTAAGTATAAGGTTATAGGAGTTAAGGGTGATCTGACCCACTCCTTCAAGTCGCTCTACAGGGAGCTTGTTAGGATGGGCCTGGCGCCGGCCCTTAGGAAGGAGAGCGATGGTTCGCTTACGTTGATAGTGACCAAGTACAGCAGCGGCTCCAACTTAGCATTACTAATAGGCCTTGCGGCGTTCACGATAGTGACGGTCTACGTATCAGGGATGGCCCTGACGGGGCTGCCAGGCGGAGGTAGCTTAACCCCGCTGCTTTACATGGTAGGGCTGCTGGGCCCCCTCCTAATACACGAGGCAGGCCACTGGGCCTTCATGAGAAGGTTCGACGTGCCAAGAAGCCCGCCCTACCTAATACCCGCGCCGCCGCTGCAGCTCGGCTTCCTTGGTACGTTGGGGGCCGTGATAAACATGAAGTGGATACCCGCCACCGCTGATGAGCTAGCCCTCATAGGGGTGGCCGGCCCCTTAGCTGGATTCCTTGCGGCGATACCGCTAGCGCTGCTGGGCCTTCACATGTCTGCCCTGGTGCCGGCCGCCGCGGTGCCTCCCAGCTCTTCCCTGCCTGCGGTACCTGTAATTATGGACCTCCTTCTAGCGTTCATACATACGCCATCTGGTTATGTAGTGGAGATGTCCCCTCTCTCTTTCGCCGCCTATATAGTGTTCTTTGTGACATTCCTTAACTTAATCCCTGTTGGCCAGCTTGATGGAGGCCATGTGCTGAGGGCGGCGCTGGGCGAGAGAGGCCACATGCTGATCTCGCTCGTGTTTGTAGTAACACTGTTGATCGCCGGCCTCTACCTACCCACATTGGGCCTCTTCGGGATAATAGCGCTGTTCCTACTGCTTCTCACCAGGGGCAGGCACCCTGGGCCCGCGATAGAGACCTCCAGGCTTTCATGGTCTGGCATGGTTGCCATAATAATATACGGCATACTGTTGGCGCTAACTCTTCCGATACCTGCATAGCGCAAGCCCATTTTAAACTGATGGGCCCGGCCGGACTTGAACCGGCGACCTCCGCCGTGTAAGGGCGGCGTCCTATCCAGTCTAGACGACGGGCCCACGACCTCGGCTCCTTGCCGGGCCCTGTAGAAACCTCTGTGGCCTCCCTTAAAGGCCTTTTAGCTGTCGGAGCCATTGAAAATAAACTAAAGGCCTTTAAGTATAGCCTCACAGAGAGGTTGGGTGATGCCCCTGTACTATGACATGCACTGCCACCTTAGCGAGTTCACTGATAAGGAAGTAGAGGA
The DNA here is from genome assembly GCF_049973875.1 of Acidilobus sp. NCBI lineage: Archaea > Thermoproteati > Thermoproteota > Thermoprotei > Acidilobales > Acidilobaceae > Acidilobus > Acidilobus sp. The sequence goes on along the minus strand of NZ_JBMFJI010000002.1, from coordinate 42,196 downwards.
GCTGTTCGGGGCAATTAAAGACTTAAAGATAGTAGCCGTGTCCGAGGACCTGAAGTCGTTCAACAGGGTACTTGAGCTCTCCGAAAGGTTCCCCAACGTGGTGCCCTGCGCAGGCTTTCACCCGTGGTCACTTAAGGACCACGACATATCTGAGGCCTGGGATCTGTTAAGATTTGCCACCAGGCACGGAATAAGGTGCCTTGGGGAGGTAGGCCTTGACAGGCACTTTATGCCTATAGATACCATGCAGTCCCAGGTAAAGGTCCTCAGAGCTTATGCCGAGGCAGCCAAGGAGCTTGATGCGCTGCTCAACTTGCATTCGCCCGACGCATGGCGCGACGCACTCTCAATAGCTGTCGAGATTGGCGTACCCAAGGTTATGTTTCACTGGTACAGCGGCCCACTTAACCTGATACCTGAAATAACCGGCAGAGGCTACTTCGTTTCGATAAACGTTGCCCTGAAGGTTCAGCCTAAGCTTAAGGATGTGGCCAAGGCTACGCCCATAGATTTTATGGTATTTGAGAGCGACGGCCCATATAATTACCATGGACTTAGGCTCACGCCGCTTATGATCCCTGACCTAGCCAAAGAGGTGGCCAACCTAAAGTCTGTTCAGCTTGAGGAGCTTCTAAACGCTGTTGAGGCTAACTCGTCACGCCTTCTGAATACATGATATACCTCTGAATTCACGGAGATTGCCACGTCATCACATAGCTGAGCGGAAGAAACGCTTAGAACGTACTGGTACTCTGCTACTTTCTCCCTGGAAGCCCTTAGACATATGCCCTTCTTAAAGTGAGGCGCCATAACTACAAACGTCTCGGCCTCGCCTCCTTCGAAGGCTGGATGGAAGCCATACCTCCTTGAGAGCCTTAATATCTCCTCCACCTGGGAGAGCTCCTGGACAGGCACGCCGAGCATCCTCATATCAAGGCCTTCGGTGGTTATCTGACTTATAACAAAGACTACGCCCCTTCTCACGAGTTCCTTCATGTACTCCTCTGGGTCCATGCCCCACTGAGGGTCATAAATCTTCACTCCGAGATCCTCAGCTATTGCTCTAAACCTCTCATACTGGTACCTGCTCGCTATGCCACCAACCGTTATGGTGTTAAAGTCGTACATTGCCTTAAGTTTCCTAAGCCCCTCCCTGAGCTCTGAGACCTCGCTCTCCTTAACGCCGCTCACACCTATGGGATGATACCTGTCGCTGAACCCCATCGCCTCAGCCTGAAGCTTCACAAATTCAACCAGGGGCCTGTGAAACATCCAGCTGTCCCCTCTAGCCGGGACTACGGAAACTATGCAGCTTACCTCGGCGCCCTCCCTTAAAGCCATGTAAAAGGCGTAGTTGCTGTCCTTGCCCCCAGAGAGGAGGCCACAGACCTTCATGGGTATATCCTCTCGCGAAGTCTCGGGAACGGTATGGAGTCCCTTATGTGATCTAGGCCCGTTATCCACATCACCAGCCTGTCCACGCCTAGGCCAAAGCCGCTGTGGGGCACCGAACCGTACCTCCTAAGGTCGAGGTACCATTGATAGTCGTCAGGGTTTAGGTTGTTCTCCTTTATCCTCTGCAGCAGGACGTCGTACCTGTCCTCCCTCTGACTTCCGCCAACTACCTCACCATAGCCTTCAGGGGCCTCGAGGTCAAAGCCTAACACTACCTCTGGCCTCCTATCACACGTCTTCATGTAGAAGCTCTTGAGATGCTTTGGAAACATGGTGAGGAAGAAGGGCACGCTAAGGTCCTGCGTCAGCGCCCTCTCCTCGTCGGCACCTATGTCATCGCCCCACTTTATGTTGAAGCCCTTCTTCTGCAGCCTCTCTATGGCCTCGTCATAGGTTACCTCCTCAAATGAAGACTTTAAAGTCTCCTCTAGCGGCTCCTGGTTCCTCCTGAGGAACTGCAGCTCCTCCTGCCTCTTATCCAGGACTGCCTTAACGGCGCTCTTTACTAGGCCCTCGACGAACTTCATCATGTCATGCATGTCCATCCATGCCGCCTCGCCCTCCAGGTGCCAGTACTCGTAGAGGTGCCTCCTGGTTCTGCTCCTCTCGGCCCTAAAGCTTGGAGTGAGCGACCACACCCTCTCAAGGCTAAATATCATGACTTCTAGGTAAAACTGCGCGCTTTGGCTCAAGTAGGCCTTCCTGCCGAAGAAGTCCACTGGGAAAAGCGTGGCCCCGCCCTCCACCGCGCTCTGGGTCAATATGGGAGGGCTGACCTCCCACCAGCCGTTTGAAATGAAGTAGTTCCTCAGGGCCTCAAGGACTGTCGCGCGTATCCTCATAATCTGGGTTAGCCTCCTTGACCTGAGCCACAGGTGCCTTATGTCAAGGAGGTAGTCTACGCTCTCCCCTCCCTTTATGGGGAAGTCGTCAGCCAGGCCCACTATGTTCAGCCTCTCCACGTTCACCTCCTTGCCCCCAGGGGCCCTTTGGTCGCTCCTAACTACTCCCTCTATCTCCACGGAGGACTCTATGGTCACCCTCTCTGCAACCTTTGAGAGCTCCTCGTTGCTCCTGTCAACCACGCACTGAACTATGCCCTCTGAATCCCTAACTACAATGAATATCTTCGAGGAAAGGTCCCTCTTGCGATACACCCACCCCCTTAACTTAACCCTGCTGCCGTCGCCGCTAGCAACTACTTCCCTGCTGCTCATGAAGCTCGCAGACATCATGTGCCCCTGCAGAGGATGCCGCGTAGGTCTTATATATGTGGCACTTATCCCCCGCGGCCCCTGAGCATTGCCCTGTAGTGAGAGTAAACGAGGCTTCCGTAGTCTACATATTCAGACACTATCCTTCCGAGCAGCACTATGGGGACCATAGCAACTATTATGTAGGCGGTCCTCCACAGCACTGCGTCTACTCCTCTGAGCACCAATGCTAAGGAGTACTCAACCCCTCCCTCGCCGCCAGGCATGGGCACGTTGCCTCCTACATATGAAATCATCAGGGCCTCGAGGTCTATAAGGAAGCCGTGAAGGCCCCCCAGAGTAAGCACATAGATGGAGAACGCCTCTATAATGTAGGAGGCTGCTGACACCAACAGCATCGGTATCATTGATCTCCTTGACGCTATAATGTGACTTAGGGAGTCCCGCATGTTCTCGATTTCCCCCTCTATTAATCTTGCAGCATTAGAATTCAACCTCTTTGAAACCTCGGATAGAAACCAGGTTGTGAGCCTTCTCGATATCACCATGGCCCAGATAACTATGATAGTTATCGAGATCAGCAGCACCACCACAGACCTAGGCATGAGTGACCAGGCAAAGTACAACGATACAGCGGCTGGCACCACGGAGTCTATGAACGTGGCTGAGATCGCCACTGACAGCGCCTCTGAAGGAGGCGCCCCCGTGGCGCTGCCTATTATTGCGGTAGCCGTAGGTATGGCCCCTGAGAACGCGGGCGTCAGCATTCCTATGAAGAGGCTTGAGAAGTGGGCCTCCCAGGCTCTTAAGGGAGAAAGCCTCAGCCCCCTCGACCTGGCAGCTATGACAAACCTGACGCTTTTCAGGGACTCCTCGAGAAATATGATGGCGGCAGCCATGAGAACTGCATCATAGCTGCGCGACAAATAGTATACTAAGTGCTCGAGACCGCCCCCTACTATATTAAAGATTGCAAGCACAAGGAGCGCGAAGAGTATAACTATAAAGACCAGGTACCTCTTAGCGCTCCCCGAGCCGTTAACCTTAGGCTCCACGCTGCTCCACAGCCCTAGCGGCCTCCTCGGCCTTCCTCTCTATATACCCTATGATCCACTTGATCGCTGCCCTCACTAGGAGGTACCTGGTTCCCTTAAGGTAGAACCTGTCCACTATATCCCTGGCCCAGTAGGCGCTGTGCCTGAGCGTGGCCCTGAGGAGCTCCACGTGCTCAGGCCTCACCATGTTCCTCCTGAACCACTCCATGTTCTTGAAGGCCCCCATGGGCACGAAGAACATGGGCACTATAAGGCTCCTGTAAGGCCTCAACTTCTCCACGAGCTCGGTGGTGGCTACTACGTCATCAGGCTCCTCGCCCGGCTGGCCAATTATTAACGTGGCGGCGGGGATCACGTTGTGTTCATGCATTATCGCGAATGCGTCCTCCACGACTTCTGGGTACTTCTCAGTCGGGTAGGGGGCTGACTTGGCTGGCATGATCTTCCTGGCGAGCTTGACGCTGCCCGTCTCTACGCCAACCTCGACGCCTAGGTACCTCTGCTTCTCGCTTGAGAACATTATCTCGGTCAGCTTAGATATGAGCTTGTGGTTGTCCTCGGCGTACTTTATGGCCGCCAGGCTCGCGTGGCTCCAGCCTATGGGTTCATCGGTAAGCTGCCTTACTGCGGTGTGAAGCTTTATCAGGCCCTCAGGCCTTGGTTTTATACCATCAGCATAGTAGAGGAGGACGTCCTCGCTGTGAAGTATGATGCCCTTCTCTCCCTCGCTCATGTTAACCTTTATTTCACTTATTACGTCGTCGACCGGTATGAACCTCCACGGCCTTAGGGTTACGCTGCAGAACTTGCACCCCCTTGGGCATCCTCTCATGATCTCCACTAGTCCATTGACGCTGGCGTGCTTTATCTTAGGTATTTCATCTGCGGTGGCAGGCGTGTCATACGGCCCTACATATATGTAGTCCGGAAGCTCCTGGCCCTTGATGGCCCTGTCCACGATCTCTGAAACTACCCTCTCAGCCTCTCCGTCAATTACCGTGTCAACACCCCACTTCTTCCACTCGTCAGTGCTCCAGAGCCACTGCCAGGCCGCGGGGCCTCCAACTATTATCTTGACGCCCCTCCTCTTGGCCTCCCTGACGGCCGGGCTCTCCATGAACCTCCTGAAGCTGACCCTGTTGAAGGGCTCCCTGCCCGTTATAGTCCACCACTCGCTGCTGGGCGGCCCATAGGCGAAGAAGTCGTGGTGGCCTATCATGAGGACCTTCATTGTGTCCAGGTGTTTGCTTATATGGTCAGGGTCCACCACCGCGGCGTTAAAACCGGCGTCGATAAGGGCGGCCTCTATCTTCCTGAGCCCGTAGGTCGCCACCTTAGGCCTTCCCAGGCTATCCACCTTGGGCTTTGGTGCCGCTATCCACCTCCATACCCACTCGGGGACCCCAAAGGAGGGCCCCGTCGTCATGAACCCCAGGAACTCGTGGTGATGGTGATCCGTCATCATGCTTCTATCCGTAGTTATCACAACGTCAAACGTCAAGCTATCTCCACCTCCTTCTCCCTAAAGATGACTATGGTTTGAGCTATGAAGCCAGCTATGACTTCTCTAGCCTTTATCATATAGTCTACGTCATCTGATTTAACTATGATAGCCACCCTTTTGGCCCCTTTCTTCAGGCTGTCAGCCAACATTTTCCTGAGATCGTCCTCTCCCTGGACCTTTGGATCCCATCTAATTATATGATAACTGTTGATATCAAGTGTAAACTTCTTCTGTTGCGCCTGCAAATGCTATCTCCGCCTCCCATAACTGAAGGACGCCTATAAAAAGGTCCTCTAATATTAGTATTAATCTAATTTATTTTTATCTTTGTTTTTATTTTTAATGTAAAGAGCTCCATTTTATTAGGCCCGACACAGGAGGAATATTGGAGGTGCGCTTAGTTGGCTGAAAACAACAGCAACCAAAACCAACAGAGGCCTCCATCTAAAGAAGTCGTCCTAAGGGTCTCGGAGACTAAGCCAAGGGACTCGGGCAGAAAGAGGGTAAGAATAGACATCGATATAATGAAGGAGCTGGGCGTTGAGGCCGGTGACATAGTAGAGATAGAGGGCAAGAAGAAGACGGCCGCCATAGTGTGGCCAGCGCTGCCCGAGGACGCAGGGCTTGACATAATAAGGATGGACGGCAGCCTCAGGAGAAATGCGGACGTCAACATAGGCGACAAGGTCATAGTTAGGAAGGCTGAACCTAAACAGGCCATAAGGGTTAAGTTAGCGCCTACCATACACTCAATATCGATAGACGACAGCTTCAAGAAGTACGTGAAGAAGAAGCTCATAGGCCTTCCGCTCGTTGAGAACGACATAGTCCAGATACCTGTAATAGGGCAGGCCGTGCAGCTGGTGGTAATAGATACCAAGCCGAGAGGCATCGTAGTGGTAACTGAGAAAACTGTTGTCGACGTGCTTGAGAAGCCCATAACCACATCGTTCCCGAAGGTTACATATGAGGACATAGGGGGCCTGCACGAAGTCATAGCCAGAATTAGGGAGCTCGTGGAGCTGCCCCTGAGGCACCCAGAGCTCTTCAACAGGCTTGGCATTGAGCCCCCCAAGGGCGTGCTGCTCTATGGACCCCCGGGCACTGGGAAAACGCTCTTGGCTAAGGCCGTCGCCACCGAGAGCGACGCGTACTTTGTTGCGATAAACGGACCTGAGATCATGAGCAAGTTCTACGGCGAGAGCGAGCAGAGGCTGAGGGAAATATTTGAGGAGGCTAAGAAGAACGCGCCAGCCATCATATTTATTGACGAGATTGACGCCATAGCGCCGAAGAGGGACGAGGTCATAGGTGAGGTAGAGAGAAGGGTCGTCGCGCAGCTCCTGGCCCTAATGGACGGCCTTGAGGGAAGGGGGCAGGTTATAGTAATAGGGGCCACTAACAGACCCAACGCTATAGACCCGGCCCTCAGGAGGCCCGGGAGGTTTGACAGGGAGATAGAGGTACCGGTACCAGATAAACAGGGAAGGCTTGAGATACTTCAGATACACACCAGGCATATGCCTCTGGCAGACGACGTGGACCTTGAGAAGCTAGCTGAGATGACCAAGGGCTACACCGGCGCTGACCTAGCTGCGCTGGCCAAGGAGGCAGCCATGCATGCCCTAAGGAGGTACCTGCCTGAAATAGACATAGACCAGGAGAAGATACCTACGGAGCTGTTAGAGAGAATGGTAGTCACAATGCAGGACTTCCTTGCTGCGTTCAAGGAGGTAACTCCCAGCGGCCTGAGGGAGATAGAAGTTGAGGTGCCTGAGGTCCACTGGAGCGACATAGGTGGCCTCGAGGACGTTAAGCAGGAGCTCAGGGAAATAGTCGAGTGGCCGCTGAAGTACCCTAACTCCTTCAGCAGGCTTGGCATTGAGCCCCCCAAGGGGGTCCTGCTCTTCGGCCCGCCGGGCACCGGAAAGACAATGCTTGCCAAGGCCGTCGCCACCGAGAGCGGGGCCAACTTCATAGCCATAAGGGGGCCCGAGGTGCTGAGCAAGTGGGTCGGCGAGAGCGAGAAGGCCATAAGGGAGATATTCAAGAAGGCCAGGCAGTACGCGCCGGCAGTCGTGTTCTTTGACGAGATAGAGTCGATAGCGAGCCTTAGGGGGACCGAGGAGGACAGCAACGTTGGCGAGAGAATAGTGAGCCAGCTGCTCACAGAGATAGACGGGATAACTAACCTTGAGAACGTGGTAGTAATAGCGGCCACTAACAGGCCTGACCTCGTGGACCCAGCCCTGCTCAGGCCTGGCAGGTTTGAGAAGCTCATATACGTGCCCCCGCCAGACGAGAGGGGCAGGCTAGAGATCCTGAAGATACACACGCGCAGCGTGCCCTTAGCTGAGGACGTCGACTTAGCCGAGCTGGCAAAGATGACCAACGGCTACACCGGCGCAGACTTAGCCGCGCTTGTGAGGGAAGCGGCGCTTACCGCGATGAGGGAGGATATAAACTCCCCGATAGTGAAGTTCAAGCATTTCGAGCAGGCCCTTAACAAGGTCAGACCCAGCGTGACTAAGTACATGATAGACTTCTACCTTAGGTGGCTCGAAACAGCAAGGCAGATAAGCGTGTCATCACAGAGGCCATCGCAGCCTTCTCTCTCGCTGTAATTATTCAAATTTAGAAAAGGCCGACGACATTTATGGCCTTAACTTTAGGCTGCCGCGACCCCTTTCGCTATAACACGTTATAATTAAAAGTAAAGTTTTAAACTACTCTCGGACAGGTTGACCTGTTTGGACAGCGTTAAGCTACTCCGCAGACGGTGAACAGGGTTGTCCGTATGGTACAACCAGCCTCTGATAAACATAGTGTATGAAACCCTAAGGGAGATGACTAGTGACGGCAAAGTTCCAGTGACTGACGAGGAGGTGTTATCCTACCTTATCAAGAACGGGTACTCCATTTCCTTAGCTGACCTGACAAAGATCCTCCTCAAACTTGAAATCATGGGACTTGTCAGGGTAAGCTCCAGCACCAAAGAGGACAGGCAGATAGAGTTTGTAGGACATCATGAAAATGCTGAGGAGGCCAAAAGCGTAGAAGGGCAGCAAACATAGATAGCTTCGCGGGGCCCCTAACATACAAGGGGGCCTCAGTGGGCGTTAACATAAGGGACATTATACCTGACCAGGCAAGGCGCGAAGTCGACCTGAAGTCGCTCAAGGGCTACGTGATTGCCCTAGACGGCTACAACATGCTTTACCAGTTCCTCTCTGCAATAAGGCAGCCCGATGGCACCCCACTCAAGGACTCGCAGGGGAGGGTCACGAGCCACCTGAGCGGGCTCTTCTACAGGACTATAAACCTCGTGGAGGAGGGCCTGAAGCCGGTCTACGTCTTTGACGGCAAGCCGCCAGAGATGAAGAGGAGAGAGATAGAGGAGAGGGTCGCAAGGAAGAGGGAGGCGGCGGAGAAGTACGCTAAGGCCAAGGAGTCCGGCTCCATTGAGGAGGCCAGGAAGTACGCCCAGGCGACCTCTGAGCTCTCCAGCGACATGGTAAGCGAGGCCAAGAGGCTGCTCGACTATATGGGCATACCTTGGGTTCAGGCGCCAGCTGACGGGGAGGCGCAGGCGGCCCACCTGGCTCAAAAGGGCGACGCCTGGGCCGCAGGAAGCCAGGACTACGACAGCCTGCTCTTCGGCGCCCCCAGGTTGGTCAGGAACCTGGCAATAACAGGCAAAAGAAAGCTGCCTAACAAGGACGAGTACGTCGAGGTTAAGCCCGAGATAATAGACCTCAACGCCATGCTTAAGGCGCTGGGCATAACTAGGGAGCAACTAATACTCTTAGGCATACTGGTAGGGACGGACTTTGACCCAGACGGCATCAAAGGCTATGGACCTAAGACTGCCCTTAACTTCGTCAAGGGCGTGAAGGATGTCACCAAGGCTTTGGAGTCCATAAAGTCACAGCTTCCTGGAGATGTTGATCCATTCAAGATATTTGATTACTTTGCTAAGCCTCCAGTGAGCTCCGACTACAGGATACTGTTCAAGGAGCCTGACATTGAAAAAATTAAGGAGCTGTTGGTCAGAGAGCACGACTTCAGTGAGGACAGGGTCGTCAAGGCTGCTGAAAGGCTTGCCAAGGCATTCAAGGAAAATCTGAGGGGGAAGCAGTCTAGGCTGGACATGTGGTTTGGCTGAGCTCTTCCCAACGCTAGGGCGAGGCTCTTTGACACCTGGAGAGCCCGCCATGGCTCGGGCGATCCTCGCGGGCTTAGAAACGTCGCCTCGCTCAGGGCCGCGTGCCAACGCCAGCATAGGGTCCATCAAGGACTTTATAAATTCCCTGCCCCTGGGTTAAGACTTCTCATAAGGGTCTGCGGCCTGCCGCTTAGCTACCTATGCGACGCAGGACCTCAGAGAGCTTCGTCTTATCTATTTTGCCCTCCTCAAGGTCCCGAGGACGGCCTGGCACGGTTACGTTCTCGTACTCTATGTAGAGGTCGCTGCCGCTCAGTGACTTGAAGACGGCCTTAGTGCTCTGCTCTAACTCTGATATCCTCCACCTCTCATTTGAGGGCAGCTTAGCTATATAGTAGGTCGAGCCGTCCGGCGCGTAGTAGGTGTTCACGGAGAGCACCTGGGAGGGCAGCAGGCTCTCTATGAGTTTCCTTGGGTCATTTGAGCCTGGCACGATGAATATCCTCCTGATGTTAAGGCTTGAAAGCTCCTTCTCCAGGGCCCTGGCTAACTGCCTGCTGACCGCAGTAACGTTGTCCAGCACTATGTAGAGCGTGTCCCCTACTATCACGGACTTTCTGTAGGAGGCGTTCTTCAGCTCCCTAAAGTTTGACTCGAGGTTTAGGAGGGCCCTCATCACGTCGACTTCCCACCCCTGGTACTTCCCAGAGTCTATCTTAGCCTTACACTTGTCACAGAGCACCCCGCTCTTGACGCAGATCTTGTCTAAGGGTATCTGCATATTCTGTTACACCAAAGAGTTACATGTGAGCAGGAAAGCTTAAACGTTTACTTTAAAATTAATGCTATAACCGAGGGCCCTTAACTACGGTTAGGTGCATGTCCCCCGGTGCTGGCTTGCTATCACTTTGTCTGGGCGGCCCTAAGTAGGCCCACATAAGGTGGGCTAGGTGACAGGGGCCTGCTCTTGAACTCCGGGTGAGGCTGCGTGCCTATGAAGAACTTGTGTTCCTTACGCGGCAGCTCTGCCGCCTCAACTAGGCCCTGCCGGCTCCAGGCACTTATTATAAGGCCCGCCTCGACCAGCCTCTCAACATACTTGGGATTAACCTCATACCTGTGCCTATGCCTCTCATATATCACGTCCCTACCGTACAGCTCGTAGAGCTGAGTGCCCTTGACGAGGTTTATCTGCGAAGCCCCAAGCCTTAGCGTGCCCCCGAGCTCCTTAACGTCGCGCTCCCATGGAAGCAGGTCAACCACAGGGTAAGGAGTGCTTGGGTCTATCTCCGTGCTATTCGCATTCTCGAGACCTATCACATCACGGGCAAACTCCACCACTGACAGCTGGAGCCCAAAGCAGATTCCTAGCGTTGGTATGTCATTCTCCCTCAGGTACTTAATGGCCTTTATCTTGCCCTCTGCGCCGCGCTTCCCAAATCCAGGCAGCACAACAGCTCCGTCAACGGTTGACAGAACGTCCTCAACCTTTATCTTGCCCTCCTCAACCTCTGTGGCCTCGACCCAGACCAAGTTAGGCTTAGCGCCAACTGCAACCCCGGCGTGCCTCAGCGCCTCGACTATGCTGATGTAGCTATCCTTCAGCTTGGTGTACTTGCCCACCATGGCTATGTTAACGGTCTTATCGATGCTCTTGAGCCTGTCAACAAAGGACTTCCAGGCCTCGAGATCTGGCTCCCTGTCCTGAAGGCTCAGCCTCGACAGTAGCCTAGCCGCATAACCCTGCGACTCAAGGAGCAGCGGGACCTCATAGACATAGTCTACATCATGATCACTTATCACGTCCGAGGGGGATAGATTAGAGAAAAGCGCTATCTTCTGACGGGACTCAGCCTCAAGGGATCTTGGACTTCTAACCACGACCATGTTAGGCTGGATCCCTATCCTGCGAAGCTCATAAACGCTGTGCTGCACAGGCTTTGTCTTCTGCTCCCCCGTGGTGCTCAGCACTGGGGCCCAGGCAACGTGAACGAATGCAACGTTGTTTGAGCCCAGCTCAACGTACATCTGCCTGGCCGCCTCTAGGAACGGGAGCCCCTCTATGTCGCCTACAGTGCCACCTATCTCTACAACTAATACATCAACCCCCGTCTCGCGGGCAACTGAAGATAAGCGCTGCTTTATCTCATCAGTTATGTGGGGTATTATCTGCACTGTCTTGCCTAGGTACTCGCCCTTTCTCTCCTTCATTATGACGTTATAGTAGACCTGGCCAGTAGTTATGTTGTGTTTCTTGCTTAGGTTCTCTCCAAGGAACCTCTCGTAATGGCCTAGGTCTAGGTCGGTCTCGCCGCCATCTTCAGTGACATAGACCTCACCGTGGGCATATGGATTCATAGTCCCTGCGTCAACATTAAGGTAAGGATCCACCTTAACTATGCCAACCCTGTATCCGCGGGACTTCAGCAGGAGGCCCGTAGAGGCCGACACTATGCCTTTGCCTATGCCCGACATCACACCGCCAGTTATGAACGCGTATTTCGTCTCTGGCACTGTGCCTCCTAGTCTCTGGACTAGTAGCTCTTTTAACGGTAAGCGCTCCAACCGCGGTTAGAGCAAGGTGGGATGATGCAGATCCTGTATTATCTCATAGCTTCAATAATGCTGGCAGAACTAATAATTATAGTGGTCCAGACCGTTAGGCTGACCCTAGCTCAGAGGTCCTTGAAGGCTTTGGAAATAAACATAGATAAGCTCGCTGACGCCAGAGCCCAAGAGATGGCCGCAGCTATAGTAGATAGGGCCAGGGAGGACGCCGCCAAGAGAAGCTCGGCCGTCACCGCAGGCAAAATATATGAACAGCTAGCCCCTATTTTGCCTGGATTTAAGTTCAACCCAAAGGACGTGAGGTTCCTCGGAAGTCCAGTAGACTTCGTAGTATTTGATGGGCTTGAAGATGGCAAGAGAGTTCACGTAAGGTTTGTTGAGCTTAAGAGCGGCGACTCGAAGCTGACAGACAGGGAGAAGGCTGTCAAAGACGCCGTGGAGAGCTGCAGGGTCTCGTTCGAGGTTGTTAGAGCTGAAGACCTTCTAAGGCGCTAACAGTTATAACTAAAGCAGAAAAGTTCAGACCACTTTGAAGGTTTCGGTGGGCTCCACGACCAAGTACTACATTGAGACCTATGGCTGCGCCCTGTCAGAGTTTGACAGCGAGATAATGAGGAGTATCCTTAGAGGCGCCGGTTATGAGGAGTGCGGCGATCCGAGGGAAGCAGATGTAATAATAGTTAACACCTGCGCAGTGAGACTTGACACGGAAGCCAAAATAGTGAAAAGGCTTAAGGAGTTGAATGGCCTGTCGCTTCAGGGCAAGAAGCTCATAGTGAGCGGCTGCCTCTCCAAGGCTAGGCCCTCCCTGATCCTGAGGACGGCCCCTGCTGCCAGCCTGGTATCTCCTCAGAATGTGACTAGAATACTCGACGCGGCTACCCTTGACAGGCCCGTCTACCTGCTAGATGGCGAGAGGGACGTAAACTTCTTGCCAAAGCCTCCAACGAGGGACAGCGTAGCCACGGTAATGATCTCCGAGGGCTGCCTTGAGAGCTGCAGCTTCTGTGAGACCAAGCTGGCTAGGAGGTACCTGAAGTCATACCCTCCTAGGGCCATAGTCTGTGTAGTTAGGGACCTGGTGCAGGGCGGGGCAAGGGAAATTAGGCTCACCGGGCAGGACGCAGCAGCCTATGGCGTAGACCTGCCCGGTAAGCCAAGGCTTCCTGACCTCATAGCAGATATACTTGATAAGGTGCCAGGCGAGTACAGGCTCAGAATTGGCATGATGACACCTAACCAGGCCATGGAGATAATTGATGACCTGTTGGACGTTTACCGCGATGAGCGAGTCTTCAAGTTCTTTCACATACCAGTCCAGAGCGGCGACGACCGCGTGCTTAAAATAATGAACCGCAGGTACACCGTGGCCGAGTTCAAGGAACTTCATAGCAAGGTTAAAGCTAAGTATCCATCCTCGCTCTTTGCCACAGACATCATAGTAGGCCATCCGGGTGAGGATGAAGAGGCCTTTATGAACAGCGTCAGGCTGGTGGAGGAACTCAAGTTTGAGAGGGTCTACCTCGCCCAGTACAGCATAAGGCCCAGGACGGCCTCGGCCTCCATGCCCCAGGTGCCTGAGCCCGTCAAGAAGGAGCGGAGCCTAAGAATACAGGAAGTAATTAAGAGGGTAGGCACTGAAATTTACAGCAGTTACGTGGGCGGCAGGTTCAGGGGGCTGTTGGCATCAAGAAGTTTCAGAGAGGGCTTCAGCACAGTAAGACTTGACAACTACTTCCCTGTGGCAGTGCCGGCGAGCACATTAAGAAGTTACGGGGAGTTCGTAGACGTTAAGATCACGGGCGCCACATACTTTGACCTGAGGGGAGTTATCGTAAGTTAGCCTTGCTCTTCCTGAGCTCTTTAATGCCCCTGTACCTCACCCTCACTACGTCGAGTCCTGCACGGACAGAGGCCAACTGAAGGGCATAATCGTCTGTCACCACAGAGACCTTGTTGCCACAATCCCTTAGTTCTATGGCTAGGGAGAGCACGCTTAGGTCAGCGGCGCTCAGCTTTCCGAGCACTCCAGCAGCTCTGGCATACTCTAAGGCCTTACCTCTCGATTCAGTTAAGGGCGTGATGACAAGAAGTTTCCCCGTCCCAGTGGAGAGATCTAAAGCCATCCTGGACTCCTCATCCCTGACTTCCTCGTAGACCTCCTCGGTGGTAACGCACGTCAAGGGCAGGTGCAGCTGGACTGACGCCAGCAGCGCAGCTGTGTCTAGCACAGCTACGCTGACGCCCTTACCAATAGCTGAGCAGGCGGGCGAAGAGCCTCTCGTAGTAGTTCGACCACCACTCAAACCTGGCCACCTTCAGGGGGGCCTCGCAGGGATAAATGTTAACCCTGTCACCTGGCCTTAGGTTAACCTTGACTTGGCCATCAAGAACCAGGTAAGCGGGCCCGCTTTCGCCCCTCATGATTATGCTGAGCCGGTTACTCCTAGACATAACCACAGGTCTTAAGAATAGCTGCACAGGGTTGAGGGGCGTTATGATGATTACGTCAAGCCGAGGGTCCACTATGGGCCCCCCAGCATTAAGGCTATATGCGGTGGAGCCCGTTGTAGTGGATATTATGAGCCCGTCGCCGTCAACCCCCATAACCCTTTCCCTAAGCTTCTCCCCATCATGATAGACGTCAAGCCTGACCATAGAGCCCTCCGAAGTAAATATAACGACGTCATTTACGGCGCAGGGGAGTTGGTTACCGTTCACGTAAGCCTTAATGCGCTGGTGGAGTACCAGTTCATAGTTATCGTTAACGAAGTCCCTAATCCTCTCGCTTAGCACTGATTCGTCAACGTCTAAGAGGAAACCGCGCTTGCCTGCGCGCACGGCGAGGAAAATAACTTCGTTGCTCCCAGATCTTATCGCTGCCCTGAGCAGGGTCCCGTCGCCGCCTATCACTATCACCTTATGGGGCGGGTTGCGTTCTATGTTAAAGGTTCTCAGCCTCCCCAAGGTGTTACTGTAGGCGGCGGCGGTCTCTGCCTCAACAAGGGGCTCCACCCCGAGCTGCCTAAGGACCTCGGCTGTCCTCAGGGCAAGGCCCTCAGCGGTGTCGCTTGATGGCCTAGCAACTATTCCAACCGCTTCCCTTTCTGTCAAGCCGCCTCACTTACTGCCGCAGATATCTCATTCGCAGCCAACCCTTATTACTTGCGTCTCCGACGCTTAATGAAACCCTGGGAGGCCGAGGCTGGCGGCCACGGGCCCGAAGAGGGCCTGAGGAAACACCGCCCTCCCAGCGGCAGCCGGACCCCGCAAGGGGCCAGGGCAGACCCCTGGGCAACGGCACAGAGACGACACGGCCCCCACGGCATGGCGATGACTCCGCGAGGCGGGCCTGGCGACAGGCCCGCAGTAACCGGTCGAGGACCGCGGGGGATGCGGTGAAACGGCCGTCCCCGGCGGAGCAAGGCCAGGGCCTGTGAGGGGCCGCGGGAGGCCCTGGGGACCGCTGAGTCAAATGCCGCCGAAGTACAGAAGGCGGGTTATAGCCTCGGCCTCCCAGGTGCTGCCAACTTGGCCAGCGAATATCATGACTGCATAGCAATTAAGTCAACGGACGCCGAGAGGACGCTGAAGATACTCAGGCTAGCAGGGCTCCTGACCAACTTAAAACCTAGAAGACTTGAAAGTAATGAGCTTGCAGTACCGGTTAACAACGTCGAGAGGGCTATATCCGCGCTCTTAACTGAGGGTGTAAGTGCCAGGCCCTGTAAAGAAAGCTTCGATACCAGGGAGAGGCCCACCAGGCTCTCCGACGAAGTGCCAGGGCTATCTGGCTTCCTAATTATAGGCAGCATCGTTTTATTGAACTACAATTCCAGCATCGGGATTCCAACTTACGTAAGGGCTGCCGAGGCGATTTCGAGAATGTACCCTAGGGTGACCTCCGTGTTCCTAAAACTTGGAACGACCGGCGAGCTGAGGCTCCCTCAGCTGGTGCTAATATACGGCGATGGCAACACGCTGACCATAACCAAGGAGTCAGGCCTCAGGCTCTACGTGGACGTCGCCAAGACGTACTTTAACCCCAGGCTTTCCGGGGAAAGGCTTAGGATATCATCGCTAGTAGAAAGTGGCGAGAGGGTGCTTGACATGTTCTGCGGCGTGGCGCCGTTTTCACTGTTAATAGCGTCCAGGAGGAGGGCCTCGGTGGTAGCTAATGACCTTAACCCCTACGCGGCTGCCCTGGCGGGCGCTAATGCTAGGCTTAACAGGAAGCTGCTTAAGGGCAACGTGACTATTACAAGGTCCGACGCCAGCGCCCTGCCATCGCTGCTTAAAGGGGGCTTTGACAGAATAATAATGAACAACCCCACTTCTTCACCTAAGTTCATAGAGGCCGCCTGTCAGCTTTCCCTCACAAGTGGGTCCCTACTTCATGTTTACTACCTAGCTGAAAGCGAGGACCTGGCGATCAGGACAATAGCTGAGGAGGCTTCAAGAACTTGTAAGGAATTCACCGTCTTATCTTCGCGCAAAGCCATAGAGTACAGCCCCTCCAAGTCCATATACGTGGTCGACCTTGAAGTAAAGGGCTATGCCGAACGCCCTAGGCCGCTCAGCCTCTAGATGGCCAGGAGAAACGCAAGGACGCCGCTCATGAACACCCCATCAAATACCCCAGCGCCGCCTATACTTAGTACTGTGGCCGTTAGATTCCTGTAGCTTCGCGATAGCCTAATGACGTCAGCCCCAAGGAGGCTGCCCAGGGAGCCGCCTATATAGGCGGCGGCCGCCGCTGGAACTCCGAAGCCGCTTGTGGCTATGGCAACGAAGGCCGCTATTAAGGGCGGGATAAAGGCGGGCACCACAATGCCCACGCCTGGCATGGGCTTTGACAGCGCATATGTAACCACTGCGACCACTATTACATCTATGGCGGCGGAAGCCACGAACATGTCCTTGTAAGGGGAGTTAACCAGCAGGTATGAGAATATGGCGGATGTAGTTATTGGCACAAGGGCGCCGCCTACATTCATGGCTAAAAGCGTTTTCACCTCGCGCATCCTAAGCCTCGGTATCGGTATCGGTATTCCAAAGAACTCGACATAGTTAAGCTCAATTTCGCTGGCAATGACTCCAGTGTTAAGCTTCTTAATTACAAGGTTTATGAAGCTCAGTATCGGACTTAATACTATAAGTGCTATGGCTATTGATGCCAGCTCTAGGGAGTTGCTGCTATAAGAGGCCTCTGCAACATAGAGCGGAAACCTCGAGAAGAGGACCGCTAAAATCAAGGCCACTGCGAGGTAAGCCCATAGGAACATTGGATGCGTTGGGTAAGTTATCAGCACTTTCCTGTTCTGTATTTCATCCCTACCCATTAAGTCGCGCTCCCAGGCCAACTAGATATTCAAAGATTTAAAATTTAAGATCCAGGTTACTTACGTTGAACGGCGTTGTCTATAATTTCCTTAGAGACAGAGTAAGGTAATATCGACCCTAAAGATGTAACTACCTTGCAGTCCTAAAATAAATATGAGCAAAGGGGAGTCATCTATGATACTCAGCGACAGGGACATTGAGACGCTCATAAGGGCAGGGGAGCTGGGCGTCGAGCCGCTGGACAGCGAAGTCATAAGGGAGAACGGCCTTGACCTCAGGCTGGGGAGCACCTACTGCGAGTTCAGGAGCACTGGAACTGTGCTGGACCCCAGGTCGCCGGGGGACCCGGGAGAGTTCTACGACTGCAGGGATGCCGGGGAGGGAGGAAGCTTCATCATTATACCTCACAGGCACTACCTGCTCCACACGGCGGAGTACATAAAGCTGCCGCCCTACGTGGCGGGCCTTGTGAACCTCAGGAGCACATGGGCCAGGACGGGCATATACATACCCAGCACCGTCGTTGACGCTGGCTTTGAGGGACAGCTAACCATAGAGGTCATAGGGAGCGAGTTCCCAGTGAAGCTCTACGTGGGCGACAGGTTCCTGCACCTTGTGCTGGTCAAGATGGAGACCCCCTCGACGAGGCCCTACAGCGGGAGGTACAGGGGACAGAGAGGGGTCAGGCTCCCGCAGTTCTTTGGGGAAATGCAGGCGAAAACGTAGCAGCCATGTTACTACTCACAGTGGTATACCACGGGAGACTCGGATCTCTCTCGGCTCAGCACTTAAATAGAACTGTTAAAGCTAAGCTTTTGTTGGTGTCGGCTAATGGTTTCCAGGAAGAGCTACTTAGAGGGCTTAAGCCTAGTGCTCAGGGAGGCCTGGTCAAGGCCTAAGTACAGGGCCGTATTGATCCTAGTGGCCCTAGTCTCCTTGGCAGCAGCCGTAGCAACAGGGCTTGCGGTCTCCCACGCCCAGGCTGCCGCCACCGCCGACCAGGCGTCGCCCTACTACATGTCAGTTGTTGGTAAGGCTATCGGAGCTGGGCTGGCAGTGGGGCTTGCTGGTATCGGAGGCGGCTATGCGGTAGCCGTCGCCGGAGCATCTGCTATAAGCGCTGTCGCCGAGAAGAGGGAGATATTCGGAACGGCCTTCCTCTTCGTCGTGCTCGGCGAGGGAATTGCCATCTACGGACTGTTAGTGGCTATAATAGTGGCTTTCGTGTTGCCTACAGCCTAAGCCCTAGGCTCCTTTATGATTTTTTATAAGTTAGCTCTACCTTTTATGGCGCTGGCGATTTAGCTATGGTAAAAACCAAGAGGGAGAGATGGTACAACAACTTCTCGGAGTGGTTTGACTGGATACTGGATAAGGCGGAGATCTACGACTATGGCAGGTACCCCGTCAAGGGAATGGGCGTCTGGATGCCCTATGGATTTCAGATAAGGAGAAGGGTAACGGACCTATTGAGGAAGCTCCTTGACGAGACTGGCCATGAAGAGGTCCTCTTCCCGCTCCTTATACCCGACTGGATGTTGGCCAAGGAAGGCGAGCACGTAAAGGGCTTTGAGGATGAGGTCTACTGGGTCACTCACGGAGGCCTTGAGGAGCTGGACCAGAAGCTCGCACTGAGGCCCACAAGCGAGACCCCGATAACTTACTATGAGTCCCTGTGGGTGCAGAGCTACAAGCAGCTTCCAAGGAAGTTCTACCAGATAGTCAGCGTCTTCAGGTATGAGACTAAGGCCACGCGCCCCCTGATAAGGGTAAGAGAAATAAGCATGTTTAAGGAGGCCCACACAGTTCATGAGAGCTTCAAGGATGCAGAGAACCAGGTCAAAGAGGCCATAGAAGTTTATAAGAAGTTCTTTGACTCCCTGGGAATACCTTACATAATTTCAAGGAGGCCTGACTGGGATAAGTTTGCCGGCGCTCTTTACACCATAGCTTTTGACACCGTGATGCCTGATGGCAGGACCCTGCAGATAGGTACAGTCCACAACCTAGGCCAGAACTTCACTAAGGCATTCTCATTTAGAATCCAGACAAGGGACGAAAAGTTCGACTACCCATGGCAGACAAGTTATGGCGTCAGCGACAGGGTCGTGGCTACACTAATAGCAATTCACGGAGACGACATGGGGCTCGTGCTTCCTCCTGACATAGCTCCTACGCAGGTCATCATAATCCCGATTCCCTCCCAATCGGAAGAGGACAGCAAGAAGGTCCTTGAGTACTCGCGCGGCGTGCTTTCAAAATTACTAAGCTCTGGCATAAGGGCCAAGCTTGACGACCGTGAAGACACAACCCCAGGCGACAAGTACTACTACTGGGACGCAAAGGGCGTTCCCGTCAGGGTTGAGATAGGCCCTAGGGAGACCTCGGGGAACACCATAACAATAGTCAGGAGGGATACCCTTGAGAAGAGGACCGTGCCCCTCAGCGAGGCTGTAGGGAGCATAAAGAAGACCTTTGATGAAATAAGCGCCTACCTTATCGAGAGGGCCAGGAAGTTCCTGGCGGACCACGTGAGCAGGGTCTCAAGCCTTGACGAGGCCAGGAAGGCTATCAACGAAAAGGGTGGAGTTGTGGAGGTGCCCTGGTGTGGCAGCGAGGAGTGCGCAGTTAAAGTAATGAATGAGCTCCAAGCCAAGTCCTTAGGAACGCCGTGGCCTTACGAGAAGGCAGAGGGCACGTGCCCCGTGTGCGGAAGGCCTGCTGTGACCTACATGAGATTCTCAAGGCAGTACTAATTTGCTCATGAGAAAATGTGTGAGATTCCACCTGCAGGCTTAAGGGGCTCAGCGGGCTCCTTGTCCTCATAGCCGTAGAGGCTCGGAGTCCACCACACACATCATCGCAGGTTGCAGATAAGCACGTAGATCTAAAACGTTTGTTGGCCAGGTGGAGCTAATGATCCCATGCCTCAGCCCCGACCAGGGGGACAAAAAGAACCTCTATGTCGCTCTGTTGAAAGACCTGACCCTCCCTCTTTCTAACTATAGTAAGCGCCTGCTCCTCCTTGCTTCCCACGGGTATAACCATGAGGCCTCCCTCTGCGAGCTGCTCCACGAGCGGCCTTGGGACCTTTGGGGACGCCGCGGTCACTATTATCCTATCGTAGGGCGCCGCCGGTGGATATCCTAGGCTCCCGTCGCCCACGATTACGGTGACCCTTCCTCCGAGGCCCAGGGACTCTATGGTCTCCTTTGCTCTACTTGCAAGCTCCGCTATGCGCTCCACAGTCCACACGTGCCCCCTGTCGCCTACAATCATAGCCAGGATCGCCGCCTGATAACCTGACCCCGTCCCAACCTCGAGGACCTTCATGCCCTCCGAGACCTCTAAGAGCTCAGTCATGTAAGCTACCACGCTCGGCGCACTTATGGTCTGCCCATAGCCTATGGGAAGCGGCCTGTCTTCATAAGCCCTGTCCCTGACCCCCTCAGGCACGAAGAGCTCCCTTGGAACGCTCAACATGGCCCTCTCGACGGCCTGACTCTTCAGATACCCCCTTAGCTTAAGGTCATCTACAAGCTTCCTTCTGGCCACGTCAAAGGCGTCCTGCTTTAAGCCGGACAAGACCTACCTTGTAAATACTTTAACTGCTGGCCTAATTTGCCTTTATTCCACAAGGAAGCCTTGCTTAAGTAGGGCCCTCGGTGAGCGAGCTCGCGAGCAGATGGTTTCACTTCAGGGCTAAGGGCCACGTTAATGTAACCGCCAGGCACAGGACTACGATAGAGATAACTAAAGAGGGGACCCTGACCCCAAGGGGCGACTGCATAATTGGCGTGTCGTCAGAGGCCAGCGCTTCCAGCCTCCCCGACTGGCTTAGGAATGGGTTGAGGGATCCTAACAATGCAGTGCTTGTCGTTCTATGCTCCAGCGACCTCTGCGACGCTGTCATAGGACACGGGGATCCGAGGATAACTGCCTCTAACAACATGAAGATTATAATAAGGAAGAGTGATTACGTTGAAGGCTCGACAATCATGGTGAGGAGTAACAAGGCGGCCGCAGACCTTAACAGGGAGCTAGTTTCACGACTTGCGCGCGGCGATGACCTGCACGTGTACATAACTTATTTGCCTCTCATTACTGGTAACTCCCACAAAAATAACATCTAACCAAAGGCCATCTTTTAGTCTAAGAATTGTTTTTAACCCTCAAATGCGACCGTAACTTGCGATTGGCTACTAGGTGGAATAATCCATGGGCGCTCGAGTTAAAATGGTCTCAGAGATCGAGAAGATAATGAGCAACATAGAGCAGGTAAGAAACATAGGCGTCATAGCACATGTAGACCATGGTAAAACCACGACCAGCGACGCCCTACTGGCAGGCGCCGGAATCATATCTGAGAGGGTTGCCGGCGAGGCGCTGGCCCTGGACTACCTCAACGTAGAGAAGGAGAGGCAGATGACTGTAAAGGCCGCCAACGCAAGCCTATACCACGAGTATAACGGCAAGGGATACGTGATCAACCTAATCGACACTCCAGGCCACATAGACTTCACAGGAATGGTCACAAGGAGCCTGAGGGTACTTGATGGGGCTATTGTGGTTGTTGACGCCGCAGAGGGCGTCATGACCCAGACGGAGACCGTTCTAAGGCAGGCCCTGGAGGAGAGGGTGAGGCCCGTACTCTACATAAACAAGATAGATAGACTCATAAAGGAGCTGAGGCTAACCTCCTCCCAGCTGCAGGACAGGCTCGTGGAGATAATAAAGGACGTCAACAACCTCATAGACATGTACGCTGAGCCTGAGTTCAAGGATAAGTGGAAGCTGAACCCGGCGGCCGGGAACGTAGCCTTTGGGAGCGCCAAGGACCAGTGGGGCATAACTGTGCCGATAGCCTCCAAGAAGGGCATAAACTTCCAGCAGATCATAGACGCTTACTCAAGCGATGATAAAGACAAGATAGCCGTTCTTACTAAGAAGGCCCCGCTGCACGAGGCCCTGCTGGACATGGTCGTCAAGTTTGTTCCCAACCCAAAGGAGGCGCAGAAGTACAGGATTCCAAAGATATGGAAGGGGGACCTTAACAGCGACCTCGGAAAGGCCATGCTAGAGGCTGACCCGAACGGGCCGGTCGTGTTCTATGTAAATGCCATTCATGTTGAGAAGGCAGGCCTAGTGGCCACGGGCAGGGTGTTCTCAGGCACCCTCGAGCCCGGTAAGGAGCTCTACGTGGTGTCTCAGGACGTCACGGGCAGGGTGCTGCAGGTAAGCCTTTACATGGGCCCCTTCAGGGAGCTGACGCAGAGGGTTACGGCTGGCAACATAGCGGCTATAATGGGCATAGATAACCTTAGGGCTGGAGAGACGCTTGTCGAGAGCCAGTATAAGTCGCAGGGCGCCCCGTTCGAGCAGCTACACTACATAGCTGAGCCTGTAGTGACCATAGCGATAGAGCCGGCCAAGGTTCAGGACCTGCCTAAGCTTGTGGACTCCCTGAGAAAGCTCACCATAGAGGACCCGAACCTGGTAGCTAAGATCAATGAGGAGACTGGCGAGTACCTCCTCTCAGGGATGGGGCAGCTCCACCTAGAGATAGCGCTCTGGATGCTGAAGGAGATTTATGGTCTTGAAGTCAAGGCTAGCCAGCCGATAATAGTTTACAGGGAGTCCGTGAGGGAGAAGAGCCAGGTCTTCGAGGGCAAGAGCCCCAACAAACACAACAGGTTCTACCTGAGCGTTGAGCCGCTAAACGATGAGACCATAGACCTCATACACAGGGGTGCCGTGAGGGAGGACCAGGATTCGAGGGACAGGGCCAAGATACTCAAGGAGCAGGCCGGCTGGGACTACGACGAGGCCAGGAGAATCTGGGCCATAGATGAAAACATCAACGTCTTCGTAGACATGACGTCAGGAGTACAGTACCTCAAGGATGTCAAGGATACCATAATCGGCGGCTTCAGAATAGCAGTAAAGGAGGGCCCGCTGGCGGCTGAGCCCGTCAGGGGCATTAAGGTAGTACTTCACGACGCTGAAGTACACGAGGACCCAGTGCACAGGGGACCTGGCCAGATATACCCAGCCGTGAGGAACGCCATATGGGCTGGCATACTTACCTCGAGGCCGACGCTGCTGGAGCCTATACAGAAGCTTGACATAAGAATACCGATGGAGTACCTAAGCGCGGTAACCACAATAATAGTCAAGAAGCGTGGAAAGATCATCGACGTGGAGAACACGCCGAGTGGCACCAGGGTGCTCGCCGAGATACCAATAGCTGAGAGCTTTGACCTGGCGGCGGAGCTGAGGGGGTCCACTGCAGGAAAGGCCCTCTGGGGCACGGAGTTCAGCAGATGGGCCCCTGTACCTGACAGCATGCTTGATGACCTAATAAAGAAGATAAGGGAGAGGAAGGGGCTCCCACAGAAGCTACCAAGCCTCTCAGACCTACTAGGGCCTTAACCCTCCTTACCTTACGCTTTTCACTATTCGGTTTACTATATGTAAGCTTGGAGACCACGTCATATTATGCTTATCCGCGTGAACCTTAACGACCTGAGGCTTTCAAATCTGCCCTCCTTAACGCCTATAACGTCGTCCTCCTCTAGAAGTCCAAGCCTATACATTATCGCGGCGCACCTGTCGCTGGTCACAGCGCCCATTATAAGGCCTCTGTCCATCATTAGGTCAAGGCCGCTCTCGAGGTCCTTCCTTGACAGGCCGCAGTGACCTGCGGGATGAGTGTGCACCACCGCCGGTGACCGCCTGAGCCCAGGCAGTGAAACCCTGAACTTCTCACCCTCAAAGACGAAGGCCCTGCCATCTGCCGTGTAGATAACGATATATTCAGTGCCATCTCTGTCAGTCCTTGAGGTCAGAGGCGAGTAGAGCGAGAAGTAGTCCAACCTGATGAGCTCTCGCGGCAGCTCTTCATAGAGCTGCCGCAGCGATAAAAGGCTGCCTTGGCCAGCATCTGTGGTCTTAATTGAAATCTTAGCACCTCTGAAGTCAAGTTCTTGAGGCTCCACCCAGTCAGCATTTACGTAGAGCTCAAGGCTGCCCCTGCTGAGGCCCTCCCTTATTGACGCTACATCAAGTACTTTTGAGGACACTTTAGCGTCGAGAAGGCCCTCCTCTGCTATATAATAGCCTTCCACTAAGTCGAGGACGAGGGCGGCCACCCCCAGCAGCAGTGAGCCGTCAGTTACGGTTTCCCACTGCTCCTTCATTGGACGTGCCAAGCGATATATAGAAGTATAAGTTATAAAGTTACGTGGCAAACCTACCTCACGGAGGCCTAGCAGTGAACCAAGAGTATTCTGAAGAGGAGTTCAGAGCGATCCTAAGCAAGTGGGAGAGCATAAGAACTATGATAGAACCTGAGCTAAACTCCATCGTGTCAAGGCTTGAGATGGCCGGGCTCGAGGGCCTTGCCTCATATATAGTCAAGGGAGGCAAGATGTTTAGAGGCTTCGTGACCATGCTGTTTGCAGAGGCCGCCGGAGGCAATCTTGACAGGGCGAAGGATGCCGCAATTGCAGTAGAGCTGGTTCAAGGAGCTAGCCTTGCGCTTGATGACATTATAGATAAGGACGCTGAAAGGAGGGGAGGCCCCTCAGCCTGGGTACTTTATGGGATTGGCAAGAGCGCCATGGTTTCCCTTTTACTAGTGCCTACTGCGCTAAAGCTAGTTGAGCAGTACGGTCCCTTAGCATTGAGTTACAGCATCACTGCATGGGAATCCATGGTTAGAGGCGAAATCATTGATGCCTACTCCTCTCTCAATCTAGAACCAGTTGAGTATCTGCAGCTTGCATCGCTTAAGACCGGCAGTCTCTTCTCGCTGGCCTCAACCTTAGGTGTTATAGCGGCCGACCATGAGGAGTACGCCGAGAGGGCCTGGAACTACGGCAACATTGTTGGCATCGCTTATCAGCTAGCTGATGACATAACGGACTTCGCTAACTACGCAAGGGGGGCCAAGGATAAGCTAGACCCCAGCGAGAGGCTCTTCCTAAGGTGGGCCGAGGCTGAACTGAAGGCCCGTGGAGAGGATGAAGTTATAGAGAAGGGAGTTGAGTACCTCAACGACGTTCTTAAGAGGTCGATCAGCTCCTTGAGCTTTCTGCCGCCAGGGCCAGCAACTAAGATGATAGCTGAGCTGCCATGGTTTATGGCATCTAAGATGCTAGAATCAGCCAACCTCTCGCTAAGTAAGTTTGACCAACGGCCGTGATCTTCAGCTTACTTATCCTCGTCAGAAGGGCTGTTAGCGTCTGCGGGGTTTCCGTAGAACTTGTCCAGAGTGGTGACCCTTCTCTCAACCTTAAAGGGCGCCTTAAGGAGCTCCTTTATCCTGGCAGCCTTGGACTCACCGACGCCCTCAATAGACGCCAGCTCCGCCAGGCTAGCGTTAAAAAATGACTCCAGCGACCCGAACTTCTCAAGTATCCTCTCGGCGGTCTTAGCCCCTATGCCTGGAAATGACTCGACTATATAGAGCTGCCACTCCCTCAGCGACTGCGCAGAGGGCTTCTTATTTATAATGACAGGCTTTGAGCCCCTGCCCTTAGTAAGGTACTTGGAGGCCAACGACGCCAGGTACTCGGCCGTCTGCTTAGTAGAGCTGCTCCAGAGAAGCTTAACGTTATAACTTACCACAAGCGTTGCAAGGGCCCCTATTAGTTGCCTCTCCTTGTCGCTCCAGTACCGCAGCTCCCTGGAGAAGTCGCCCTCTATTATATAGAAGACCTCCTCATAATCGTTCCTCATTCTTGAGGCCTGGTCGAAGAGCCTCCCGTCAAACAGCGACGAGACGAAGTCCTTGGCGTTCTTCCTCTCGACGACTATGTCTGGCGGTATTATGTAATCTCCCTCGGGTAGCTGCCTTCTTATTACGAGGACTCCCAGGGACTCTAACAGCGACGGAACCCCTGAGGCCTCCTCCCTCACATCAGCGTAGACCCTCGCCCTTTTAGTGGTGTTTCCTTCAACCACTGGAATCACCGCAGCGCTGCCTCACAAAGTTAACCGCGAGGCCTAGCACCTTATCAATAGTAGCCTGGTTTGGAGACTTTAACCTAAGAGCCGCGGCCCCATCATGGCCTCCCCCCTCGCCGCCTAACCTCTCAGCTATGAAAGCCGCCAGTTCAGAGGCCCTAATGTTGAACTTAAGGGCGCGCCTCGAGACCCGCAGTGAAGCCCTCTCGCCATTAATTGCAGCCACGACGTCGGCGCCCAGAGATATCATAGACCTGGCCACCTCGGCCTCGAAGGAACCTACGTGGGTCACCGCTACCGCCAGCTGGCCGCAGACAACGCTAACCGCCGCCCTTGAAAGGCCCTTAAGCCTTGCGGCCCTTTTGTCTATAGGCTCATCGTTGCTCTGCCTCAAGAAGCCAACAGCAAAGGCGTAGTCCGCGCCCATCTCCATTAACTTAACTATGTGCCTGAAAGTGCTTATTGACGCCCTCTCTAGGAGGGAGGTCTCCTCAAGTATTGCCGTAAGTAAGAGTGTGGTCTCGGCCGGCTTCAGCTTAAGGCTCCCAGGAGCAGCAAGCGAAAGGACGACCTCGACGCACGAGGGGGCGCTCTCGTCACTTATTAGAAGGGTGGCCATCGTGTGCAGGCTCCCCGGGCTGTGGTGATCTATAACGACTAACTTTGCCCCTCTCAGGGCATCAGTGTTAACTCCAAGCTGTGAGACGTTGCTGGCGTCCACTGTTATAAGCACCCCTGCCTGGTCGTCTAGGCTGTCGCACAGGGGTATGTTAAGCGAAAGTGAAGCCAACAGATCCCTGGACTGCTTGCTCAGGCCCTGAGGCGAGTAGAGGCAGCAGCTCCTGGAGACCCCCTCCAGGAGCCTGCACACCAGGAAAGCGGAGGCGACGGCGTCAAGGTCAGCGTTGCCGTGCATTAATACCTTGACGTCAGAGCCCTTAGCTAACTTAATGAGCTCCTCATAAAGCTCCTGCGAACCCAGGCTGCCAGGCCCTGTGCGCAAGGGTTAAGAGCCCCCTGCGGGGCCCGCGGCTCCGCCACCCCCTGCAGCCCCCTGCAGCAGGCGCTGCAGCTCTCCGGCCACCTTGTCAAGCTCGTCCTTCACTAGGTTCTCCTGGTTCTTAAGCGCCTTAATCTTAAGCTCCAGGTTCTCCTTGCGGTCCTGCAGCTCCTTGAGCAGGTCGCCCTTTGTTGACTTAACAAGGACGAAGCCTGCCATCTTATAGACCTCCGCGCTGTCCGAGAGCTCATTGAGGGTCTCTATTACCTTCTCTATCTCGCTTAGAGACGACTCGGCAGCGAGCCTCTGCTGAACTATTGCGTTATAGGTGTCCCTAAGCTGAAGGTACTTGTTGTATTTGACCTCGGCCTCTGGAGGCACCCTCTCTACCACTTCGCGCACCTAGCAAAAACTCCTCGCTAAGGTTATTATGCTCTACTCGTGAGCCTCAAGGCTTTGACTGTCAAAGCCGTTAAGGCAAGCAAGGAATTTATATTTGGTCATTAATTAACAGATTTGGTGAGTTAGGGAATTGTCTATAGCCTACAGTCCCTTAGTGCTCGCCGCCAATTCATTCATAATAGTGCCAACAATAATCCTAGCCGTGCTGGTCGGCACAATACTTCTCCTCCGCATGCTGCTTAGGCCCGCCGGCTACATAGAGTCCAAGGAGCCCTACAAGTACAAGCTTTTCGAGTCCTCCAACCCGCCGAGGGGGGTTGGCAAGTCCAGGCTTTCCTACCAGTACTTCGGCTACCTTATAATGTTCCTCGCCGTAGAGCCAGCGGTCGTACTGTTAACATTCCTAGCGTCCGCTCCCTCAGAGTATAGTCGGGACCTTCTTCTGCTCTACCTTGTAATGGTGGCTGTTTTTGCCCCTCTGTTGGCATATGGCGCATATGTGTCTAGGAGGATAGGGGAGTGGAGGGATTAGAGATGGCTCAGGTGCAGGAGAGAGCAAAGGAGGGCAAGGCTTATGTAGGTAACCTTGAGGTAGCGGCCCAGCTGGCCAAGGAGAGCCTTATTAAGGGGACCATAGCTAAGGTCGTTGACTGGGCCACGGCTTTCAGCCTGTGGCCCGTTCACCTGATGACCAGCTGCTGCGGCTGTGAAATAGGAGCCGCCTGGGGCCCCAGGTTTGACAACGAGAGGTACGGCTCGCTTCCATGGGTTAGCCCAAGGCAGACCAACCTGATAATACTCGAGGGCACCGTAACAAAGAAGATGGCATGCACTGTAAGGATAACGTGGGAACAGATGCCTTTCCCCAAGTTTGTCATAGCCATGGGCGCCTGCTCACTTGACGGCGGCATCTTCTACAACAGCTATAACATAGTTAGGCCATGGCAGGTAGTCCCTGTGGACATCTACATACCAGGGTGCCCGCCAAGGCCCGAGGCCGTGGCCAGATCCATAATAGAACTTCAGAAGATCATAAGAAGCCGCGGCGTTGCCTCAAAGTGGGTCGTTGAGGGGGTTAGGAAGGACCTGAAGTACATCCTGCCTAAGGAGGACCTCTGTGGATGGAGGGGTGAGGGCGGTGGTTACAGCTGAGGAGCTTCAAAAGAATATCCTTGAGGCGCTGAAGGACTATAAGCCGCAGGTCGAGCCGTCCAAGGGCTACATTGATATAGTTGTTCCAGTCGAGCATTTGGTCGACGCAGCCAAGAAGCTGAAGGACATGGGTTTTGACCACGTGATATCTGTTGGGGCTGTGGACTACCCGGCCAAGAAGCAGTTTAAGATCATGTACCACCTGACCAGCTACCTTAACGAGGACCTCTCCAGGTTCATGGTGTCTCTGTCAACCTACGTGAGCAGGGATAACCCTCACTGCCCAAGCCTCACGCCAGTGTGGCTAAGCGCTGAATTCCATGAGAGGGAGGAGTATGAGATGTTTGGGATAACCTTTGACGGCCACCCAGATCTTAGGTTACTTCTCCTGACGCCCGTGGTGGCTGCGCTTAAGCCATTGCGCAAGGACTTCATAGTAAAGGAGGAAAGCGACAACATAGAAGCCGACTATGAGGGCTTTAAGGCAACTAAGTGGTGGTAAGCCATGTCCGCGCAGGAGTCAAGCAGCGGCGTACCGCACCTGCCTGGCATGGAGGTAAGGCCGGTCGAGAGGAACGTTTACGAGGTCCAGATAGGACCGGCCCACCCAGGCTCAGGCCACATGAGGATAATAGTGGAGCTCGACGGTGACGTGATGGTAAGGGTTGACCCAGACATAGGCTTCGTTCACAGAACCATGGAGAAGCTGGCCGAGGGCAGGGACTGGATAAAGAACATACCGCTCTTCGAGAGGATGGCAATACTGGACGCATGCAACATAACCCTGCCCTACGTTGAGGCCGTCGAGAAACTCCTTGACATAGAGCCGCCCGAGAGGGCTAAGTACCTCAGGACTCTCCTCTGCGAGATAAACAGGATAGCAAGCCACCTCTACGGCATGGGGATCTTTGGCGTCTTCCTTGGTCACTCGACGCTCTACATGTGGGCCTTCGGCGACAGGGAGGTCTTTGTACAGCTCGCCGAGGACCTCACAGGCGCAAGGCTAACCCACAGTTACCCAGTCTTCGGCGGGGTAAGAAGGGACATGCCAGACGACTTCCCTGATAACGCAAGGAAAGCCGTCAGGTATATGAGGAACAGGCTAAACGAGTACGCCAAGATATTCCTGAACAACCCAAACATAAGGAAGAGGCTCGAAGGCGTTGGGGTGATCTCCAAGGCCAGGGCGGCGGAGCTTGGCATAGTAGGGCCCAACGCGAGGGCCAGCGGCATCAGGTATGACGTGAGGCTTATCGAGCCCTACGAGGCCTACCCAGAGCTTGACTTTGAGATACCCGTGTTTGAGGAGGGGGACTCGCTCGCCAGGGCCTGGGTGAGAGTCGAGGAAATAAGGCAGAGCCTCAACATAATAGAGCAGACCGTGGACTGGCTGGAGAAGCACCCGAGGGAGGGCTTCATGCATGACAAGTTCTGGAAGGCGGCGCCTAAGCTCTATAAGGACGTATACGAGGGTAACATACCGTACGCTGGCAAGTACAGGGTCAAGTTGATGCCCCTGTTCGCGACGCTCAAGGTCCCTGCCGGTAAGGCCGCAGCCAGGGTTGAGGCCGGAAGGGGCGAGATGTTCTACTATGTCGAGAGTGATGGGAAGGACGTCCCGTACAGAGTAAGAGTAGTGTCGCCTTCGTTCAGAAACGTGATAGCGTTCAAGTACGTTATGCCTGGGCACAGGTTCATGGACTTGCCTACAATATACGGTAGTTTTGATTACTTCCCACCTGAATGGGACAGGTGATGGAGTATGATAACGGCCGCTAGGGTGCTCTATGATATAGGGTGGGGGATCCTGCACTACATAATCTTCTATCCCCCCGTCTATCAGTTTGTCATAGTACCTGGGCTTGTGGTAGCGCTTGTGGTGGTTATATTCATCATATGGTTTGAGCGTAAGGCCGCAGCCAGGGTTCAGATGAGGTACGGCCCACTGGAGATAAGCCCAAGGACTGGAGGGGCCCCGCAGCTGATAGCTGACCTAGTAAGGTACATGATGCAGGAGATCATAGTGCCAAATGCCGTTGACTTCATGTCATACATACTGGCGCCTAACATGTCCATGATACTTTCGCTTCTGCCCATGGTGGCAGTGCCCATGACCTCGATACCCAGCTACTGGCCCATTCCAATGAGCTACAGCCTACTTATAGCTGTCGCCCTGTCCACCTTATCCCCTATCTTCGTGGTCATGATGTCATGGGCCAGCAACAGCAAGTTCTCCGTGCTGGGCGGCCTGAGGGAGTCGTTCATTGTAGTAGCTTATGAACTCATAGCTGTTATATCACTTCTTTCAGTAGTACCCCTGCTCCACACCTTTGACTTAGTGACCATTGTTAACTATCAGTTCAACGGACGCTGGCTCGGGCTTCTGAACCCCTTAGCCCTGCTTGACGCCTTCATAGCTATTCTCATGTCCACCAGCGGTTTCCCCTTCGAGATACCTGACTCCGAGAGCGAACTCGTCGCTGGGCCGTACACGGAGTACTCAGGCCTCCTCTACGGCCTTAACATGGGAGGGGCCTACATAAGGCGCTGGGCCTTCTCAGTCCTGATAGCCCTGGTGTTCCTGGGCGGCTGGGCGCCTTACAGGCCAGGACCAGGCATAGTACTTGGCTACCTTGTGCCAAGCCTCATAGTGGTTGTTAAGGCCGTTATAATTATGGCCATAATGAGCTTCCTGCGCGCGGTCTACGGAAGGTACAGGCTTGACCAGGCGCTGAGCCTGGCCTGGGAGGTGCTCATACCCATGGCAATAGCAGCTTTTGGCCTGAGCGTGTTTGAGGCGTTTATTGGGGTGCACCCATGAGGTGATAAGTTATGCCTGCAAGACCGTCACTTAAGAGGGTTCCAAGGGCCACGTTCCTGGGCAGAGCCATAGCTGGAAACCTGGGAGCGCTGATAGTGGGAGTTAAGTACTTCATAGACCCCAACAGGATAACTTTGCTCTACCCCCACGAGTACATTAAGCTAAGACAAGGCTACAGGGGCTACATAGTCCTTATAGTTGACAAGTGCATAAGCTGCGCCTCCTGCGCCAGGATATGCCCAGCAAGGGCCATAAAAATGGTGACCATGGATGTCAAGGACAAAAAGCTGAACAGGGTAATGAAGAAGAAGTATCCTGTAATTAACTACAACCGCTGCATATTCTGCGGCTACTGCGTTGACGTATGCCCGGCTGAGGCCCTGTACCACGTACCATACCATGACCTTGTCTACCTTAACATGCAGGACATGATACTCAACGTGGAGGAGTTCCAGAAGGAGCCGGAATTCATAACAGCTAAGGAGGGAGTTCCCGTCACTTACGTGTTTGACGAGAAGAGAGGGCTCGTCAAAGTAAGCGTTGAAGAAAGCTCAAATCAGGGAAGTTCAAGCCAACTAGCGGGGGGAGGTGGGAACTCGTGAGCGGAGAGTCCATAGACCTGCCGCTATACACAATAGTGCTCTCTATAATGGCCATAGCGTCTGCCATACTCGTGGTAAGGCTTAAGGGCCTGGTCTACGCCAGCATAACGCTTGCCATACTGGGCTCCTTTACAGCCGCCCTGCTCGCAGTTGCTGGGTTTGGCCTGGTCAGCGCTTACCTGGTCCTTGTTTATGTTGGGGCAGCAGTCATGTTTATAGTAATATCGATAAGCATGATAGGGCCCCAGGGGCAGGAGTCCTTCGACTCCTTCAGGGGGCTTACGGTGGCCGCCGCGCTGGCAACATTTATAATAATAGTGGTCATTATATCAGAGCTTTACAGGCTGTTTACGGTTCCCCCCTCACTGTCGGCATCAGCGGCGGCCGCTGGAGCCCTTAAGGAGTACCTGCCGGTCTTGGCCCTCATATTCATAGGGCAGGCGGCCACGGTTGTTGAGGCTATTTCTATAGCCAGGAGAGGTGGTAGGAAGTGATCCTAGTGGACTCGTTTGTAGGAGCCACGCTCTTCGTGACCTCAGCCATTATAATGGCGATTGGAGCCTACGGCCTGACCGCGTCAAATAATCTGCTTAGGCAGCTGCTGTCAGTCGAGGTCATATTCAATGGGCTGCTGCTCCTCGTCATACCCTTGCTCTCGGGCTTCGCGACCCTTGCAGCTTACTTTGGCATAATAGTTATCTCTGTGGTCTCAGTGGAGGTGGTGGTAGTGGTCTCCATACTCATAGCTTTTCTTAGACAGTATAGGTCGCTTTCATCCAGCGACTTAGAGGAGTCGGAGGTGTGAGTGCCATATGATACTTCCGTACCCGCTGCTCTGGATAACAGTTATCCTGCCCATGTTGCTTGGCATCATAGCCTGGCCTCTCAGGAGCAGGCCTGGGCTTCACGCGATGTTTTACCTGTCGGCCGCCTCCCTCATCATTCCCCTCATCATTGTCATCTATGGCTACGCCTCAGGGACTCTGGAGGCGGGGAGCCTGGTGGACCCGCTTTACTTCAACTTAACTAGGTACTCAGTAGGCACTATAGCCCTTGGTATAGACGGGTTATCAGCGCCCGTGATCATAGGGCTCTCCATAGTGACCTCCTTCGTGGTGATCTACAGCATAAAGTACATGGAGACTAGGATAAGCGAAATGGAGGAGTCCGGCGAGAGGCCTCCGGGCCTTGGCACTTACCTGCTGCTCTACAACATCTTCGCGGCCACTATGCTGGGCCTTGCATACTCAACCAACCTGGTAGAGTTCTACGTGTTCCTTGAGGGCAGCCTGATATCATCGTTCCTGCTCATAGCCTTCTATGGCTACGGTGACAGGAGGAGGATCTCGCTGCTATACTTCGTCTGGACCCACATAGGTGCTGTGGTCTTCCTAACTGGAGCCCTCTACCTAGGTTACCTCACCCACAGCTTCGACTACTTGACCCTATTGAACGGACAGCTTGTTTCCGTGGGCTCTGTTGAGTACATAGGCTCGGCAGCGACGCTGATAGCCGCGCTGCTGCTCTTCGGCCTCTTCGTTAAGATGGCCGTCTTTGGGGTCCACATGTGGCTCCCCTACGCGCACGCGGAGGCCCCAACGCCCATCTCCGCTCTCCTGTCGCCTAACCTCATAGGCCTTGCGGGCTACGCTATAGCAAGGTTTGTCATACCCCTCTTCCCGACCCAGATGGAGAGCTGGCGTGACTTCCTGCTGGGCCTTGCGTTCACAACAATAATCTACGCGGGTCTCGTGGCGCTCAGACAGACTGACTTCAAGAGGTTCCTCGCATATTCAAGCATAAGCCAGATGGGCTACATGCTCCTGGGGCTTGCAACCCTTAACGAGTATGGCATCATGGGCGCCATGTTGATCTACCTATCGCACGCCATAGGTAAGGCCCTGCTCTTCATGTCAGCTGGAGTCTTCATAACCGAGGCCCACGGACTCAGGGACATAACTAAAATGGGCGGCCTCGCGAGGAGGTACCCACTGGTGGCAGCCCTGGCCCTCTTTGGCTTCATGAACCTAGTTGGGCTGCCGCCCAGCATTGGCATGTGGAGCGAGATATACGTAGTTCTTGGGATTGTCAAGTCATTGCTGTTCATAAACCTGGTCACAATGTTCGGGCTGAGCCTTTTACTCATAGTTGCGCTTACAATAACGGCCGCGTACTCCTTTATAACCATGAGGAGAGTGTTCTATGGCCAGCCCAGGTCGAAGATTGAAGCCAGGGAGCGCGTCGACGGCTTCAAGCTAGCCATGCTGGCCGTGGCCGTATTTGGAGTTGTTTTCTTCCTAGCTATAAACCCGCTCACGACAGGCCTTAGCGCCGCAATATCTCATGTGGTTCTCCTCTCGGGATTTGGAGGTGGTCAGTAATGACGGTGGTTCACGCGTACTGGCTAACCTGGTCATGGACCTGGCTTGCCCCGTTCACCGGGGCCGGCCTGCTCGCCCTGCTCTGGCTAGCAGGGGTGAGGAGGGAGCAGGTCTACAGCGTCATAAGCGTGCTCAGCGTGCTTGCCAGCGCCTTGGTTTCAACAGCTGCGCTCTACTACGTGCTAGCGGACCATGAGGTCATATACGCCACTAGCACCTGGTACTGGGATTCCTTACTGAAAGTCCACGTTGGCGTTTACCTAGACGGGCTCAGCGCGATAATGGCCACCGTAGTTTCGTGGCTCAGCTTCCTAATAGACCTCTACAGCGTCGAGTACATGAAGGGCGACTGGGGAGTTCAGCGCTACTTCTTCTTCATATCATTCTTCGTGGGCAGCATGATGCTTGCGGTAACCGCGAGCAACCTGATACTCATGTTCGTTGGGTGGGAGGGCACTGGCCTTGCGAGCTACGCGCTCATAGGCCACTGGTACACAGATGAGGAAGAGTACTGGGTGGGAGTCCCCAGGAGCACCGCCCTAGGAAAGCCCATGTACTTTGAGCCAAGCACAAGTGGCGTTAGGGCAATACTGTTCACCAGGGTAGGCGACGTAGGCTTCATCATAGGTATGACTGGCCTCTTCGCGCTGGTGGGGTCAATGAGCATACCGGCTATTGCCAGCTCCGCCGGCAGCTGGATGGCGTTCCTAGCGTCAAGGGGGCTCCTGGCCACGTTCCTCTTCGTGTTCACGCTCGGCGCCCTCTCTAAGAGCGCCC
Source organism: Acidilobus sp. (assembly GCF_049973875.1). NCBI lineage: Archaea > Thermoproteati > Thermoproteota > Thermoprotei > Acidilobales > Acidilobaceae > Acidilobus > Acidilobus sp. The sequence goes on along the minus strand of NZ_JBMFJI010000002.1, from coordinate 6,787 downwards.
AGTTCCCCTTCTTCGAGTGGCTCGTGACTGCTATGACCGGCCCAACCCCCGTTTCAGCGCTGATACACGCAGCCACCATGGTTAAGGTCGGAGTTTACTACATGCTCAGGTTCGCTCCCATATTCTTCGTTGGGGCCCTGGTAGCGGCGTCCCTTGGAGCCCCCGCCGCCGTTGCCCAAGTACATGAGTACTTCCTGCTTGTAGCATCCTTGGCGGCGGTGACGCTGTTCATGATGGCTACTATGGCCATAGTTAACCACGAGTTTAAGCTCATACTGGCCTTCTCAACCGCGGAGTACCTGGGTTACATGATACTTGCGGTGGCCGCGGGCGGCCTCGCAGTGGTGACAGGCAACTATACGGCCATGGCCTACGCCGAGATGGCAGGGCTTGCGATGCTGATAGCGCACGCAGTGTTTAAGGCCGCGCTCTTCCTGGTGGCCGGCTACGCGCTCCATGCCTCGGAGAGCAGGTTCATAGATGATATGGGCAACTTCTGGAAGTACATGAAGGCGACAGGCATCTCGACGTGGCTTGCAGGGCTCAGCCTGGCCGCAGTGCCTCCGTTCCTGGGCTTCTTCGCAAAGGAACTTGTCCTAGGCGCCGTTGAGAGGACCGCTGTCTACTCCCTCTATGCCCTAGCTGTAATAGCGGTTGTCTTCACGGCGGCCTACATAACAAGGCTTATAGTCAGGGCGTTCCATCTACCGCCACTTAATAAGGAGGCTGAAGGCAAGCACTACCACGAGGCACCTGTACTAATGCTGATACCCTACGCAATACTGGGCCTTGCCTCAATAGTACTGGGCGCCGCGTGGTTCTACGTGGGTTACTGGGTCGCCAGCGGCGTCGGTGAGACCCTCGACATAAGGGTGACCCCGCCGTTCATGCCGTCCATAGACCTTACGACAATAGTCATAACCGCCGTGGTGATAATAGACATCTTGGGCGTCGCGCTGCTCTACATGAGGCGTCACAGCCTGGTATACCTGTTGCAGAAGAGCGACGCGCTCAAGGCTATACACTCGTTCCTCTTCAACAGGTGGTACGTGAACTCGGCTATATACTACCTGTTCCTTGACTCCTTCGCGGGCCTCTCGTGGCTGCTCAACGTAGTCAACAGGGGCATAGACCTCTTCTACCATTATGTTCTCCCTAAGGCCGGCGAGCTGGCCTCAAGGGGTCTCAGGGGCCTCCTGAGGGGCAGAACTGACTACATATTGACGCTTTACCTCTTCATGATGGTGATTATAGGCATACTGATGTTCATGGCGTGGAGGTGAGAAGGTATGTGGGAGATAGGCGCGATTAAATTCCTGCTCTACGTCACCCTGGCAGCCTCCCTGCTGGCCCCCTTAACGTCGCCGTCGGGCCGCAGGGACAACGTTGCCCCGCTGGTGATGGCAGCCGTAGGCGTGGGCTCGTTTGCGGTGGCCATGGGGATATCGTTCTACACGGCCTCTCTGGGCAGGCCGCTTAGCTTCTATCATGGACTGGTCGTGCAGGACTCCTTCACGTCCCTGATGCTTCTAGGCGCCTCGCTGGCCTCAGCGATATTCCTGCTGGCCGTGGGCACAGATGGGCTAGGGTGGAGCAGCAGCCCCTCGTTATACAGCCTAGTGCCCATGACCCTCTTCGGCGCATTCTTCCTGGCCGGGGCGACTAACGCCCTAGTAATACTAGCATCATGGCTGTTGGTCTCAGTGATCAGCTACATAATAATAGCCGCTCCGGACTCTAAGAACGCCAAGGCGGCTGGCGTAAGGTACATCTTCGTGGGCATGGTAGCAACCCTTGCCTTAGTCGGCTCCCTGGCATTCATATCTGTGTCGAGCAGCGCTTACACGTTCTCGATAACTCCTGCCAGCGGCCTCTCCACGGACGCCAGGGGGCTTATGGCCCTCGCGGTGCTTCTGCTCCTGGCAGCCCTCGGATTCAAAGTTGGCCTCTTCCCATTCCACTGGTGGCTGCCGAGCGTCTACGGCAGGGGCGACGGAAGGACCGTCTCGTTCGTGGCTGCTGTTGTGAAGCTGAGCTTCCTCGCAATCCTGACCAGGATCCTGGTTATAATAGCTTCGGGCGGGCAGCTGCACACTATCATCGCAATAACCCTTGCCGCGCTGGCCGTCGCAACCATGACGTACGGTAACTTCGCCGCCCTAACCACCAGGGACCTACAGGTGATACTAGCATACAGCTCTATGGCGCAGGTAGGCTACATATTCGCCGCAATAGCGGCCGCCTCCTACTTTGCTGGCGTAGGCAATGAGTACATGCTGCGGCTCTCCCTGTTCGCTGTAGCCCTCCAGTCAATAGCTTATGCCCTGGCCAAGGCTCCGCTGTTCGCCTTCACCGGCGAGGTGGGAGGAAGCCTTGACTCCCTGAGAGGCCTCATGAAGTCAAGCCCGCTGAGCGCGGTCACGGCCTCTGTGCTGCTCTACAGCCTTCTCGGGGTTCCGCCGCTGCTGGGCTTCTGGGGCAAGCTCTACATGTTCCTTGCAGCCGTGGGGTTCAGCGTCTGGCTGGCCCTGGCGGCGCTGATAAACAGTGGCGTGAGCTCCGTCTACTATATAATAGCCTCGAGGGAGATGCTCCGCAAGGACTATGAGGCTACGCCAAAGCCAAGGGCTAGGTACGCTATTGCACTGCTGATAGCCTCCCTGCTGGTAGTGCTGCTTGGCCTCGTGGCCCCGCTGACCTTCAGGGGTATAATTTCGATATACATTTGAAGGCGCTTTGTTTTAACCTAAGCTTTAGCAACTCTCAGGACTTTGTCCTCCTATTTTTCAAGAAGATGGTGCCGCCGCCGGGGTTTGAACCCGGGACCTCCGGATTTCCCCAGCCCCGACCTCGGCGCGAGGGCCGTATGAGTCCGGCGCTCCAACCTGCTGAGCTACGGCGGCACCTGTATCGTTATTTGATAAGACTCTTTTTAAAGCTTAGTACCCGGGCAGTTTCGTAAAAAGACATACATTTCCGCCGCAGGGCGTGAATAGTAAGCTTAGCTGCTGGCTTTTAATGGAAGATCGCAGATCAGGCTTCAGGGGCCTTAAATGCCTGCGGTCAGGTCTCTAAGAATAATAACATTTAAGCTTGACGTTGACACGCTCATGAAGCTTGACAAGCTGGCGGTGGCCGAAAGGAGGTACAGAAGCGAGATAATTAGGGAGGCCATAGAGGCCTACCTGTCCTCAAAGGTTGCAGACAAGCCATCAGTATATTAATACAGCTATATTAGCTAAGAAGAGTTTTATATCGCCTATTTCTCCTTTACCTCTTTGGTGTAGCGCTGTGAGCTCTAGAGGAGCATCGTTATGGATCTACCTCGTTGTTGGCCTCGTAATAGGGCTTGTCGTTGGCGCTGGGGTCGGGTACGTGGCCGCGCCCCACAGGACGGTGACGGTTACAGCGCCTGCGACAACTTCTACATATACTACAACTACTACAACAACCTATACAACCACAGCCCCCGTCTCCACCTCTCCCTTCACTGTCGGCGCAGCAGGCACCCTGAAGTTTAGCTTTGGCCAGCTCCTATCGATGCTGAAGCAGTACAACCCGTCAATAACGGAAGGCCAGCCACTCTTTGCAGGGAGCGGCGAGGTTGCACAGAAGGAGGCCACAACCCAAGTCTTCAGCTTAGTGGCCAGCGCCGACACCACCACTATACCAAGCGTGCTCTTCCCCAAGTACGCCAACTATGAGATAGCCTTTGGCGTGACACAGATGGTAATAATTGTTGACCTGGAGACGCCAGCAGGCAGGGAGGTCTACGCCCTCTGGAAGCAGGCTCAGACGGAGCAGCCCTTCAGCGCGCAGTGGAACCAGACCTGGGAGAAGATATTTGACATAATAGCGGTAAACTCGAGCACCGTGGTTGGCGTCTCGAACCCGTTCACTGACCCAAGCGGCTACCAGGCCCAGTGTGTGCTCAAGCTGGCAGGCCTCGCGTTCATGCACAACGCCTCCTACTACTGGAGCGCAGTCTATAACAACCCATCTAAGTACCAGATGAGGAACACGGAGATAGACCTCCTCACCCTGATGTACGCTAACAACTCAGTCCAGTTCGTGCTGTCAGCTTACACATCAAACGCCATACCGCAGACTGAGGCGTACCAGCAGAAGGGCTTCAACATGACGTACATAACCCTCCCGCCCTTCATAAACCTCGGCAACCTGAGCTACGTTAACTTCTATCACCAGGTGAACGTAACCTGGACAGAGCTCGGCGTGACTAAGACCTTCGCCTGCAACCCTGTTGTCTACACAGCCACTATACCGTACTCGGCCCCGAACCCGCAGGCCGCCGTTGACTTCCTGCTGCTAGTATTCAGCCCAGCCGGCCAGAAGGTGCTCGAGAGCTACGGCATCAACCCAATAGTGCCCGGCGTGGTCTACGGCAACTACTCGGCCGTGCCCGCGCCGCTGAAGCCGTTCACAGTGCCTCTGTCCAACGTGTCATACCTTAGCGGCATATTCCCATCCTCCGGCTCATCGTGAGGGGCCTTGGCCAGGCCCAGGCTGAGCCTCTTTATAGTGCTCTTTGTTATTGTAGGAGGCCTCCTCCTGCTCTTCTTCTCGTATCCGATAGCCGTGCTGCTGTTAGTTGGCAGCTCTGGGCTTGAGGAAGCGCTTAGGGTGAGGAGCTTCGAGCTCGCCCTGCTGGTCACCATAATAACATCTACCATAGCCGCCGTGGCCTCCGTTATCTTTGGAGTTCCCCTGGCGTACCTCATGAGCCGCTACAACTTCAGGGGAAAGAGCCTTGTCGAGTCGCTCATAGACTTACCCATAGCAATACCCCACATAATAGTTGGCGTCATGATAGTCCTTGCGTTCTCCTGGTACGTGGGTCTTGGCCCCATATTTCACAGGCTTCACATTAACGTCGTCGACACAATACTGGGCGCGGCCATGGCAGTTACATACGTCTCGGCAACGTACTCTGTGCGGGTGGTGGAGTCCGCCATAAACATGCTTGACCCGGAGCTTGAGCTCACCGCGATGAGCCTAGGGGCCTCCAGGGCGAGGACTTTCGTCAGCGTAGTGCTGCCCAAGATCAGGAGGTCCATAGCCGGAGGGGCCCTAACGTCATGGGCTAGGGCCGCCTCCGAGGCGGGCGCGCTTTTCATAGTAGCATATGAGGTTTGCCTTGGTAAGTCCCTCGTCTACCCGGCCCCTGTGGCCATCTACGAGGCCTACGTAGGCATTGGAATAATAGAGGCTGCCAAGTTCTCCGCAGCCATGCTGGTAGTGGTTTTGGGCATATTTGTGCTCGCAAGGATACTCCTTGAGGCGAGGAGGGGGTCCAGGGCTGGCCTCGGCGCTCAGGCTTGAGGACCTAGTAGCTAAGGTGGGCAACTTCACGCTTGGCCCCATTAACTTAGAGCTTGGAAGGGGCGAGGTCGCCCTAATCTTCGGCCCCAACGGCGCCGGCAAGACGACGCTGTTGAAGACCATTCTTGGCTTCTACAGGCCTGTCAAGGGTAAAGTTGTAATAAACGGCATCGACTCCACTTACGTGCCCATAAACAGGAGAAACATAGGCTACGTGCCTCAGAGCCTCGCCCTGTTTGATAACATGAGCGTCAGGGACAACGTTGAGTTCGGCCTCAAGGCGAGGGGGGTGCCAAAAAGCGAGAGGGAGAGGCTGGTCAAGGAGATGGCCGAGAGGCTCCGCATAAGCGATCTCCTTGACAGGAGGGTCACCGAGCTCTCGGGAGGGCAGATGCAGAGGGTCGCCATAGCGAGGGCCGTTATAGCCAGGCCAGCGCTCCTGCTCCTTGACGAGCCCGCCTCCAACCTGGACCCGACGTCAGTTGAGGAGTTAATAGATACCATACGTTATGTGACGAAGGAATTTGGAATAACAACCATTATTGTAAGCCACTCCATAAGCAGGCTCCTTAGGGTAGCGTCAAGGCTTCTCTTCATGAGCGGCGGGAGGCTTGTCGACCTAGGTGACGTGGAGACCGCGGTGAGGAGCCCAGTTAAGGCAGAGGCGGCAGTTTACCTGGGCTATGATAACATAATACCGTGTGATGCCATTGACCCACAGCCGTGCGATAACGGCAAGGCGCTGGCGGCCAGGTATAACTTTGTGCTTATTGGGGATACCGAGTGCGACGGCATCCCATTAGATGGCACTGTTGAGCAGCTTTATGTTGGGCTTGACGGCGTCCGCAGGGCCGTGGCCAGGGTGGGCAACATCAGAGTAATGGGGATTGCTGGAAACCATGTTAAGCTTGGGGAAACCAAGATATGCATAAGACGCGAAGGCCTGGCGGTAGTGGACCTTTAGCATCTAGGTGGAGCCGGGGCCGGGATTCGAACCCGGGAGTTAACGGGTCTCTGCAGCCACTGCAGCCCGCCGCCTTGGACCGCTCGGCCACCCCGGCTCCGATAGACCTTGTGCTTGGTGGGGTTAAGTGCGTTTACCCCCTTGGAACGCCTTAAACTGACTTCCCCCCGCCCTGAAGGGCGAGGGCTCCCCCCATCGATTCGCTCTTACATCTCTCATCTGAGGGGCAGTCGAGAGGCTCAGAGAACCCCTCCCATTTAAATTCATAATCGCGATAACATCACGATCATTCTCATAACCGCATGAAGGGCAACGAAGGTACCTATAACCGACCTCCATCATCCTCCGCCCACACCTAGGGCATGAAACAGAAGAATATCTAGGATTAACAAACTCAACCGCCATACCGTGCTTCCTAGCTTGCCAAGAAATCCAATACTGCAAACGACGGTATTGCATTAAATAAAGCTTATCCCTAAACTC